>JBGQJJ010000169.1:0-4579 GCA_041498955.1 Terriglobia bacterium | reverse complement strand
TTCGTCGTCTCGAATTTCCCCGGATAGAACTTTCCGAGCGCAGAAGCAATTTCAATTCCCAGGCGCATCGCTTGCAACGCACCGCGGTCTGTGAGCACCACCCTCACTCCCTCGCACAGCTCGCCTTTGTACAAACCGGAATCCGGCGTGAATTTCTCCGGCTCAAATCGCACGCCAGGAATCGCGCGCCGGTTCAAGTAGGCCGAGAGTTCCTCGCCGCGAATCCATGGCGCACCCAGCAACTCGAAAGGCCGCGCGGTCCCGCGCCCAACCGAAACGCCGCCCGCCTGCAGAATTTCCAGGCCGGGATACAGAATCCCCGCTTCAGGTGAACGTAGATTGGGAGAGGGATTCACCCACGGCAGACCCGTGTCGCTGACCCACATCCAACGCTGCCAATTCTGCATGCGGATGACGTGCAGGTCGCAGCCGATCTTCTTTTCCGCGTTAAACATCTGCGCCATTTCGCCCAGCGTCATCGCCATGCGCACGGGCATCGGAAAATAGCCGACAAAATTCGTGCGGTCACGATCGAGCATGGGTCCTTCGATGCGCTCTCCGCCGAGCGGATCGGGACGATCGAGCACGTAAAACGCGACGTGGTGCGCCGCCGCGGCTTCCATCGCGTAGCCCATCGTCGTGATGTACGTGTAGAAGCGCACGCCGGCATCCTGAATGTCGAAGACGAGCACATCGAGACCCGCGAGCATGGCATCCGTCGGCCGCTCGGTTTCCCCATAGAGGCTGTAGACGGGCAGCCCTGTCGCTTCATCCGTCGTGGAAGAAACGCGCGCATCGAGAGTGCCGCGTATCCCGTGCTCGGGGCTGAACAGGGCCACCAACGTCACTCCCGGCGCGTGGGCCAGCAAATCAATCGTGCTGCGCCGATGGCGGTCGATTCCAGTCTGGTTGGTAATGAGTCCCACGCGCTTCCCAACCAGCGGAGCGAAGCCTTGCGCTTCGAGCACGTCAATCCCGGTCAGCGTCTGGGCGGCAGACGCAGGAATTTGGAACCACAGATGAACACAGATAAACACTGATAAGAAAAACCGAAGAGCAAAAATCAACCGAATGATTGATCTTTCTGATTTTTGCATGCGCATCGCCGCGTGAGTCATAGCAAGCCAAACATTCTTACTCGAATTTGCCTTTTCCCTGTTTTATCAGTGTTTATCAGTGTTCATCTGTGGTTCCAATCTGATTTGTAACGCCCTGGCGCGGGTGCTATATATGAGGGCGGCATGCGGGCGACCAAACTGGAATCCGCGCGATGCGAACACTAAGTCGCTGGCTCCTGCTGCTTGCGCTTTTCTCGATGGCTACCACGGGCCGCACTCAAAAATCTCCGCGCGCGCCGGACGCGCCGAAACCGGCGGAACTTTCCTCCGAAGGCCAGCGCTGGGTCGCGCAAACTCTCAAGTCCATGTCGCTCGATGAAAAAATCGGGCAGCTCTTCGCCGTCTGGGCCTACGGCTCTTTCCTTTCCACCGAAAGCCAAGACTACAAGGATCTTCTCCGCGATGTCGAGGAAAAGCACATCGGCACGTTTGCGATTCAGACGCAGGGCTCGCCGCTCGGCGTGGAGCGCAGCCAGGTGTACCCGACCGCCATCCTCGTCAACACCCTGCAAAAGCACGCGAAAGTTCCGCTGCTGGTCGGCGCGGATTTCGAGCGCGGCACGGCCATGCGCGTCGAGGAGGGCACCTCGTTTCCTTACGCGATGGCCGTTGCCGCGACGGGCCGCCCGGAAGACGCCTACACGATGGGGAAAATTACCGCGCTCGAAGCGCGAGCCGTCGGCGTTCCCTGGATTTTCGCGCCCGATGCCGACGTCAACAGCAATCCGGACAATCCGATCATCAACACCCGCTCCTTCGGCGAAGATCCGGCGCGCGTCTCCGAATTCGTCGCGGCCTTCGTGCGCGGCGTGGAAGAGAATGGCGGCCTGGCCACCGCGAAACATTTTCCCGGCCATGGCGATACGAGCACGGACTCGCACCTCGACCTTGCGACCGTGAACGGCGACCGTGCGCGCCTGGATCGCGTGGAGCTTGTTCCCTTTCGCGCCGCCATCGCGGCCGGCGCGGGTTCGATCATGACCGCTCACCTCGCCGTTCCCGCGCTCGAACCCGATCCGGACCTGCCCGCGACGATGTCTCCCAAAATCATGACCGATTTGCTGCGCGGCCAAATGGGGTTCGACGGCCTCGTGGTGACCGACGCGCTGGACATGGGCGGCGTGACGGTGCGCTACCCGCCCGGCGAAGTTGCCGTGCGCTCGATCCTGGCGGGCGCCGATGTGCTGCTCGTCCCGCCCGTGCTGGACGCCGCGCTCCAAGGAGTGCGCGAGGCGATCGCGTCCGGGCGAATTCCGATGTCGCGCGTCGATGAAGCGGTGACGCGCGTTCTTCGCGCCAAGGCCAAACTTGGCTTGAACAAATCGAAGCTTGTGGACCTGGACGCCCTGGCGCGCAATTTTGACCGGCCCGAATATGACCGCGCGGCGATGGACATCGCCGATCGCGGCATCACGCTGCTGCGCGACGATCAGCGCATTCTTCCGCTCGACTCGACGAAGCCCGAGCGCGTCTTGCTCGTCGCCGTTTCCGGAGACAGCGATCCGTATCCCGCCGGGAACCTCGAGAATGAAATACGCTGGCGCATCGATTCCCTGACGACGGTCCGCATGGACACGCGCTTTGTGCGCGCCGACACGGTAAAGCTTCCCGCGGCGGATACCTACGATATTGCGATTGCCGCGGTCTACGTGCGCGTCACCGATCGCAAGGGCAGCATCGGCCTTCCCGACGATGAAGCCGCGCTCGTCCAACGGCTGCTCTCGGCGGGAAAGCCCGTGGTCGTGGCCGGCTTCGGCAGCCCGTATCTCGCGGAGAGTTTTCCCACGGCTAAAACCTATATCGCGGCGTTCGGTACCGGCGACGTGGCCCAGCGAGCGATGGGCCGCGCACTCTTTGGCCAGACGGCCGTGGGAGGCCGCTTGCCGGTGAATGTGCCCGGAGTGGCGGGGCTCGGCGCGGGACTCAACCTCGCCGCGCACCCCATGGAATTGCGCGAGGCAGACGCGAAAGCGGAAGCGAAGTTACAGCGCGCGTATGATGTGCTCGATCAGGCCGTCGCCGATCGCGCGTTTCCCGGAGGCGTCCTGGCGGTCGGCTACCAGAATGAGTTGATCGTTCACGAATTTGGCCGGCAAACGTATGACGCAAAATCAACGGCCGTGAACGTGGACACGATCTACGATGCCGCGTCGCTGACCAAGCCCGTCGTGACGGCGACACTTGTCGCCCTGCAGATGGAAGCGGGCCGCATCGGGCTCGACTTGCCGGTGGCGCGCTTCCTTCCCGAATGGAGTGACGGCCCGAATCCCGATTGGCGCAAAACGGTCACGCTCCGAAATTTGCTGACGCATTCTTCGGGCCTTCCCGCGCACAAAGGCTATTTCCTCACGCTCCATTCCAAGCGCGAATTCATCGCCGCGATTTGCAGGGAACCTCTCGAATACGCGCCGGGGACGAAAACGGTTTACTCCGATCTCGGCTTTATTCTGCTCGGCGAAATTCTCGAGCGCGCCACGGGCAAAACCGTGGATCAGCTCTCGCACGAACAAGTCTTCGCGCCTCTTGACATGACCAACACGATGTTCAATCCGCCGAAGAATTTTCTTAGCCGCATCGCTCCCACGGAAAATGACACGACATATCGCAAGGCGCTCGTGCAAGGCGCCGTGCACGACGAAAACGCGTTCGCCATGGGCGGCGTCGCCGGGCACGCCGGATTATTCACCACGGCGTCCGATCTCGCCGTGTTTTGCCAGATGCTTTTGAACGGCGGGATCTACGGCCACCATCGCCTTTTCGCCCGCGCCACGATTTCGCAATTCACCGCCCCGCAGACTGTTGCGGGCAATGCTCGCACGCTCGGCTGGATGACGCCGACGCCTAATTCCTCGAGCGGCCGCTATTTTTCGCCTCGCAGCTTCGGCCACTTGGGGTATACCGGCACGTCGATTTGGATTGACCCCGATCGCCAGCTTTTCGTAATCCTGCTGACTAATCGAGTCTATCCCACCCGTGAAAACGACAAGATTGCCGCCGTGCGCCCCGCCGTGCACGATGCGGTGATCGAGTCGCTGGGCCTCGCGCCAGCGGCAAAGTAACTCCCCTCGGACCTGATTCCCCCTAACTGCCGCTTACTCAATGAGTGATTCCCGTATATTCCCAGCACCAAATTCGCCCCTACGCATGCGAAGATAGTGTCCCAGCTCATCTAATGAGAACTATGTGATAGGACGGAAATCAACACAATCATTGCGATTGGTGAAGAATTTTGTAGCGCCGGCGTCTCGCCGGCAATTTGCCCAATGTTGAAGATCGAGAAAACTGCCGGCAAGATGCCGGCGCTACGGGAATGACTACACCGAAAGCCACCGAGCAGCGGAATCCGCGCACGCGCGGGATTGACGCCAAATCAACGGTCGAGATTCTGCGCGCGATCCATCGCGAGGATGCGTCCGTGGCCAAAGCCGTGTCCGGCGCGCTTCCCGCGATTGCGCGAGCGG
>JBGQJJ010000168.1:0-4594 GCA_041498955.1 Terriglobia bacterium | reverse complement strand
TTTTCCGGATCGGTTGCGGGCGTCGATCCCGAACACATCCTGCTCGCCTCGGGAACCAGCGAAGCCTACAGCCACATTTTCCGGTTGCTCTGTGAAGCGGGCGACGAAATTCTGGTTCCCGCGCCCAGCTATCCCCTGTTTGAATTTCTGGCGGACCTCGCCGACATTCGTCTCGTCCCGTACCCGCTGCTCTACGATCACGGCTGGCAAATCGATTTCGCTTCGCTGCGCACGGCGCTCACGCCGCGTTCGCGCGCCGTGCTGGTGGTGCATCCCAACAATCCCACCGGCTCGTTCGTCAAGCCGCGCGAGGCGGCCGAACTCGCGGAAATTTGCGCCGCGCGGGAAATGGCCATCGTGGCCGATGAAGTGTTCCTCGATTACGCGAGCGGCCGGGTGCGGGCTCTACTTGGAGCCCGCCTAAATGAAGACCCGGCGCACACCTTTGCGCTTTCCGATTCGGCGCTCACCTTCACACTCAGCGGGCTTTCTAAGATTTCGCTGCTCCCGCAAATGAAACTTGCCTGGACGGTTGTGAGCGGACCGAAATCCGTCGTTCCAACCGCCGTCGATCGCCTCGAAATCATCGCGGACACATATCTCTCTCCGAGCACGCCGGTGCAACTCGCCTTGCCGAAGTTTCTTTCGCTCCGGCACTCGCTGCAGTCGCAATTGCAACAAAGGATTTCCGCGAACCTTTCCGTGCTAGACAGCCTGTTACGCGAATCGAAGTCTCTCGCGCGTCTCGATTGCGAAGGCGGCTGGTACGCCATCCTGCGCGTCCCGGTCACGGGAACCGATGATGACCTCACCGTTGCGCTCCTCGAACGCTTTTCCGTGCTGGTCCACCCCGGCCACTTCTTCAATTTTTCGCAGGAAGGTTTTCTCGTCCTCAGCCTGATCACTCCGGGAAAAGAGTTTCAGGATGGCTTGTGGCGACTGCAGAAGTTCTTTGACGGATGAGAATTCGCGGTTGAGAATTGCGGCGAGGGAAACTTCACTCTTCCATGCCATAGCGCTTGAGGACATCTTCGAGAGGGATAGCGTGGTCTTTTCCTTCGCGAATGCGCTGCAGCCTTCGCTCGGCTAAATACAAGTCTTCGAGATCTTCCAGATGCTGCAGGATGGCTTCTCGAGCGTAGAAACTTTTGGTGCGCCCGGTCCGCCGAGCCAATTTCTCCAGTCGGGTTTCGATGGACTGCGGCAGTCGAATGGTCAGCATTGATGCCTCACTCCGCAATTATGGCACATCGGTGCTCTGAACTTGGTCAAGCTTCCGCTTCGAGGACGACGACGGGCTGGTAGGTGCGCGGCACGACGGCTTCGGCGATGGCGATCAGTCGTTCCTGCTGGCTGAAGACGCGGAGGCGCGCGGGCTTCCATTCGCCGGAATTGAGTTCGGTGGTGGCGCCTTGGGCGGCGCTGGCGCGGCCGGGCTGGATCTGCGCGATCTGCACGTTGAATTTCGAGCCGTGGCGCACGCGCTTTTCGAGGATGGGGAGGATCGTCACGCTCGGGAGTTCGGGGAGCAGGCGTTCGAGGGGAATGATGTAACGCGCGAGATCTCCCTGCTTCGCGGCGCGCTCCAGGTCTTCGATTTTCGCGGACTGATCCAGCGTGAATTCGCCCACCGCGGTGCGCACGATTTCGGCGAGGTGCGCGCCGCAGCCCAGGGCCGCGCCCATGTCGTGCGCGAGCGAACGGATGTAGGTGCCGGCGGCGCACTCGATCGAAACTTTCGCCAGCGAGCCGGAAACCTCGTTGACGTGAAAATCGTAGACTTCGATCTCCACAGCTTTCAGTTCCAACGGTTTTTTCTTGCGCGCAAATTCGTGCGCCGGGCGGCCATGGATTTTCTTAGCGGAGTATGGCGGAGGCATTTGCGGAAAGCGGCCGACGCGCGAGGCGGCGAGGCGCTCGATTTCGGCGCGATCGATCCGCGGAGCCGTGTCCGGACCGAGCGGCGCGCCATCGGCGTCATAGGTGTCCGTGGCGAAGCCGAAGCGGAACGTGGAGTCGTAGCGCTTGCGGCGTCCCACGTAAAATTGCGCGAGGCGGGTGGCGCGCCCGAGCAGCAGCACCAGAACGCCCGTCGCCAGCGGATCGAGCGTGCCGAGGTGGCCGATTTGCCGGAAGCCGACGATGCGGCGCACGGCCTCGACCACATCGTGCGACGTCCTGCCGCGCGGCTTGTCGATGACCAGGGCGCCGTCCAGCGGTGCGGGTTGCGGTTTTCGTGGCATGGAATTAGTAGCACACGCTTCAGCCTGTGGGTTTTAGGGCTTGCGAGTACGAACCCCCACAGTCCCGCCGCGGCGGGACTGTCTGCTGTTCTGGGCTGACGAAAATCAAAACCAGACAGGCTGAAGCCTGTCCTACTCGCGGGGCGGATTTTTTGTCTGCCGCAACAGGTCTTCGATTCGCTGGCCGTATTCCTCGGAGTGATCGAGGATGAAATGAATTTCGGGCGCGCGGCGCAACTGGATCCGCTCGGTGAGTTCGTGGCGGATGTAGCCGACTGCCGCAAAGAGTCCCCGGATCGTGCTCTTCTGCTCGGCTTCGTTGCCCATCACGCTGACGAATACGCGCGCGTGCTTCAGATCGGGCGTCACGCGAACCTCGGTGATCGTGACCAGCCCCTCGATCCGCGGGTCTTTTAGCTCCCCAACCACCATGATGCCCAATTCGTGGCGAATCTCTTCCGCCACGCGTTCGTGCCGATGGCCTGCAACCGTCATTGTCGTTTCACCGGATATTAAAATATTAATTTAACAATCCCTTCGTATTCAAAACTTCGCTACAGGACTTCCAGTTCGTGGCCGACCAGATCGCGGCCCAGGTGCCGTTCGGAGTCCTCGAGCACGGTGCGCAAGGATTGTTCGAGAAATCCGGCGTTGTTGGCAAGGCTCACAACGCCCACCACCGAGCGCTGCCAGGAATCTTGCCCTTCCAGTTCCGCAACGGCCACATTGAATTTCCCCCGCAGCCTGTCTTTCAAGCTGCGGACAACCTGCCGCTTATCTTTGAGCGAGTGCGCCTCGGGGATATAGATTTCCAGGGTGAGCAGACCGATCGGCATCTTCATCCCTGCGAACGCGTAGGAAACTTGCCCCTGTCAGGGAGCCACGCAAAAATATCAGGCAGTCGCTTCGGCCAAAATGAGCTTCTGCATATGGAAACACTCGAGCACATCCGCAACCTTGATGTCATTGAAGTTGGAGACGCTGGCGCCGCACTCAAACCCGGAGCGCACTTCGTTGACGTCGTCCTTGAAGCGGCGGAGCGAGCTGATCCTTCCGGTATAGATCACGACGCCCTCGCGCAACACGCGGACGTCGGAATCGCGCTTGAGGATCCCATCCACCACGTAGCAGCCCGCGATCATTCCCACGCCCTTGACGCGGAAGGTGTCGCGCACTTCGGCGCGGCCCAGGTGAGTTTCCTTGAAGACGGGTTCGAGCAGTCCCGTCATGGCCTTCTTGATTTCGTCGGACACTTCGTAAATCACCGAGTGCGGCCGAATCTCCACGCCTTCGCGCTGCGCCAGATCGGAAGCCTTGCGGTCGGGGCGAACGTTGAACGCCACGACGATCGCGCCCGAAGCGGAAGCCAGCAAAACGTCGTTCTCCGTCACCGCGCCGATACTTGCGTGAATGATTTTCAACTTCACGCGGTCGTCGGAAAGTTTCGGCAGCATCTCGCTCAGCACTTCGACCGAGCCCTGCACATCCGCCTTGATCACCAGCGGAAGTTCCTTGACCTCTCCCGCACGGAGCTGTTCGTGTAACTGGTCGAGCGTGATGCGCGCTCCCGCGGACCGCGCGAGACTTGCTTCGCGCAGTTTCCCTTGACGGAATTCGACGATGTGCCGCGCGCGCGCTTCATCGGCCACCTGGAACTGGTCGCCGGCTTCGGGAGCGCCTTGCAAGCCGAGAACCTCGACAGGAGTCGAGGGCCCCGCGCTCTTCAAAGGGCGCCCGTGATCGTCGAACATGGCGCGAACCTTGCCGTAGACCGCGCC
This sequence comes from Terriglobia bacterium, assembly GCA_041498955.1. Classification (GTDB taxonomy): domain Bacteria; phylum Acidobacteriota; class Terriglobia; order Acidiferrales; family UBA7541; genus Palsa-360. Next base: position 573 of record JBGQJJ010000168.1, on the reverse strand, counting down.
GCAAATGAAAACGTCTCCGGCATTCAGCGTTCCGGTCTGCACCAGGACCGTTGCCACCGGGCCGCGGCCCCTGTCCACGCGGGATTCCAGCACGGTGCCCGCGCCGGGGGATTTCGGATTGGCTTTTAGTTCGCGCAAGTCGGCGACGAGCAAAAGCATTTCGAGCAGCTTGCTCAGATTCTTTTTCTGTTTCGCGGAGACTTCCACCATGACGGTGTCTCCGCCCCATTCCTCGGGCATCAGGCCGCGCTCGGAAAGCTGGCGCTTGACGCGTTCGGGTTCCGCGCCCGGCTTGTCGATTTTATTGATGGCCACGACGATGGGCACGCCCGCGGCTCTGGCGTGGTCGATGGCTTCCTGCGTCTGCGGCATCACGCCGTCATCGGCCGCCACGACCAGCACGACGATGTCCGTGACTTTTGCTCCGCGCGCGCGCATGCGCGTGAACGCTTCATGGCCCGGCGTGTCGATGAACACGACTTTGCGTCCATCGATGTGAACTTCCGACGCGCCGATGTGCTGGGTGATTCCTCCGGCCTCTCCCGCGGCCACTTCCGTCTCGCGGATAGCGTC
>JBGQJJ010000167.1:0-4612 GCA_041498955.1 Terriglobia bacterium | reverse complement strand
GGTAGTCGTGCGCGAATTCTTTCGAGCGCATGGGGTCCGTGCGTCCCGCCGCCACGTTCCAGAGGCGCGTTTCCTGCATGATCTTTCCGCCGGATTCGAGAACGCCGATTTGCCGCTCGATCTCATATTCAAGCGCGCGCTGCAGGTAGCGGAAGGAATTGAGATTTTTCACTTCGGCCTTGGTGCCGAATTTTTCCGCGCCGCGCCGCCGCACGCTGATGTTGGCGTCGCACCGCAGCGAGCCTTCTTCCATGTTGCAGTCGCTCACCTCGGTGTACAGCATCACTTCCTTGAGCGCGGTCAGATACGCATAGGCCTCGGTCGGCGAGCGCAGATCCGGCTCGGAGACAATTTCCGCGAGGGGAGTGCCGCCGCGGTTGTAATCGACATAGCTTTTTTCCGCCGAATCCGGAAATCCTTCGTGAAGATTCTTCGCGGCGTCATCTTCAAGGTGCAATCGCGTGATGCCGATACGCTTGATCTGGCCGTCGTGCTCGATCTCGAGGTGGCCGGCCGTGGCCAGCGGCAATTCGTACATCGAAATCTGGTAGCCCTTGGGCAGATCGGGATAAAAATAGTTTTTTCGAGCGAAGCGGGAGAATTCCTGCACATTTAGATGCAAAGCCAGCGCCGCGCGGATGCCCAGCTCGACGGCGCGCTTGTTCAGCACCGGCAACGCGCCCGGCAAGCCCAGGCAGACGGGGCAGGTGTTCGAATTCGGCGGGTCGCCGAAGCGCGTCGAGCAGGCGCAGAAGGCCTTGGTCAAGGTCTTCAGTTGCACGTGGACTTCGAGACCGATGACCGGCTCGTAGCCCGCCATCACTTCCGGCGAGATGCTCGTGAGGCCGTCCTGTGTCAGCTTCGCCATAAGAGTCGGCTAGTATACCATTCGTTCCGGCCAGCGCGTTTGCCGCCCGATCCCCAACAAAGCTTCAGGCCGCTTCTTGCCTCCAGTGTCAAAGAAGCATATAAAGGGCTCCTGTTGCCCTTCAGGACAATTCCGGAGGGTACAGGCGAGACATTTTCCGGCGAGCCGTGTTGAATAAGGTGGATGGGGCCGGACTGTGAGGAAAAGCCCAGGGAGGGGCTAGATATGCGAAAGCTTCTAACACCCAAAATTCTCCTGTTCCTTTTCGTGTTGTGCCTGTTTCCTGCGGCATCGTTCGCCCAGGTTGCCATTTCGGTGGCCATTGCGCCGCCGGCGTTGCCCGTCTACGAGCAGCCGCCCTGCCCGGTGGAAGGGTATATGTGGACTCCCGGCTATTGGGGCTGGCGAACGGAGGGATACTACTGGGTTCCCGGCGTGTGGGTCGCGCCGCCGCGTGCGGGCGTGTTTTGGACGCCGGGCTACTGGGGCTTCGCCGGCGGTTTGTATGGTTGGCATGGCGGTTACTGGGGTCCGCACGTCGGATTCTATGGCGGCATTAATTATGGGTTTGGATACGGCGGGGTCGGATTCTGGGGCGGGCGCTGGGCCGGCGAACGTTTCCTCTATAACACCGCGGTGGTGAACGTGAACAGAACCGTGGTCCGCAACGTCTATGTCGATCGCACCGTCGTCAACAACACGACCATCAACAACAATCACTACAGCTTCAACGGCCAGGGCGGAGCGGCGGCCCGCGCCACGGCGTCGGAACAAGCGGCCGAGCACGAAAATCATTTCCAGGCGACGTCCAACCAGCTCTCCCACGAGCAGACCGCGCGCGGAGACAACAATCAACTGGCTTCCGTCAACCACGGCCGGCCCGGAAATGCGGCCATGGACTCCGTCAACGGGCGTCGCTACAACCAGCAGGGCCGCATCGCCAACGGCGTTTCTTCCGGACAACTGACGGCCGGCGAAACCAAGAACCTCGAGAACCGCCAAGCGGGCTTGAACAAGGAAATTCATAATGACAGGACCGCGAATGGCGGCACGCTGACGCCGCAGGAACGCGGGCAAGTCAACCAGCGGCAGAACAACCTCAGCAAGTCGATCTACAACGACAAGCACAATGCCAACACCGCGACCTACGGCAACAACGAAGTCGGCGCGCGCCGCAATCTGCAGCAGCAGCGCATCGCCAACGGCGTCGCCAGCGGACAGATGTCGCCATCGGAAGCCGCGAAGGCCGAAAAGCACGAACAGAACATTAACGGGCACATCGCCGCCGACCGCGCGGCCAACGGTGGAAAACTGACGCCGCAGGAAAAGAAGAACATCAACGGGCGTCAGAACAATGCCAGCCGCCAGATCTACAACGAAAAGCACGACGGAAAGACCGCGCCTAAATAAGCGCCCGACTGGTCTGTGACCTGAAGATCGCGCGGCGGCACGTCAACCGACGAGCCGCCGCGCACTTTTTTTCAGCACAAATAAATCCGCGCAAACCTCACTTTCTACGATTAGAAAATCCCGGCGAGTTGGGCAGTTAGTGGCACACGCTTCAGCCTGTGGGGGGTTCGTCCATGCAAGGACCAAAACCACACAGGCTGAAGCGTGTGCCGCTCGGAACCGCCAAATCTGCACACGCAAGTGAGCGATTCCATAACGCGTAGTTCTATATTCTGAATGCTGGAAATGTAAAATCGTTGGTCGCCGAATGCAACGGTCGGAGAAGCAGGCGCTAGCCCTTGCTGAATCCAGGAGCGGGACGCAACTCCGGGCGCGGCGCTTGCTTAGGTTCGGCGCCTGGGAGAGGTTGAGGCGGCGAAGGCGGCGCGGGACGCACCTTCTCCGGCAACGGCTTGTTATCCATGAGGAGCTTTAATTCCGTCGCGTCGAGAACTTCGCGGTCGAGCAGGGCGAGGGCAATCCGCTCGAGCGTGTCGCGGTTGTTCTCGAGAACGTGGTGCGCGTTGTCATAGGCGGCGGTCACGATGCGATGAACTTCCTGATCGATGCGGATCGCGGTGTCTTCCGAATAATCGCGGTGCTGCGCGATTTCGCGGCCAAGGAAAATCGCTTCTTCCTTTTTGCCATAGGCCAGCGGCCCGAGAGAGCTCATGCCCCAGTCGCAAACCATTTTGCGCGCAATATCCGTGGCGCGCTCAATGTCGTTGCCTGCGCCGGTGGTGATGTGGCCGAGGAAAATTTCCTCGGCGCAGCGGCCGCCCATCAGCACGGTGAGCGTCCCTTCGAGATAGGTCTTCGTGTAGGTGTGCTTGTCGTCGATGGGAAGCTGCATGGTCAGGCCCAGCGCCATGCCGCGAGGAATAATGGTGACCTTGTGCAGCGGATCGGTGCCGGGCGTGATCGCCGCGACGAGGGCGTGCCCCGCTTCGTGATACGCGGTGTTGCGCTTCTCTTCCTCGGACAAAATCATCGACTTGCGTTCGACGCCCATCAGGACTTTGTCCTTGGACATCTCGAAGTCAATCATGAAAACCGTTTTGCGTCCTTGCCGCGCGGCCCACAGAGCGGCTTCGTTCACCAGGTTGGCGAGATCCGCGCCGGAGAAACCGGGCGTGCCGCGGGCGATCACAGACAGATCCACATCGTCGTTCAGGGGAACTTTGCGCGTGTGCACGCGGAGAATTTCCTCGCGTCCCTTGACGTCGGGACGCGCGACGACCACGCGGCGGTCAAAGCGGCCGGGCCGGAGCAGCGCGGGATCGAGCACGTCGGGGCGGTTGGTCGCGGCGATCAGGATCACGCCTTCGTTGGACTCAAAGCCGTCCATTTCGACCAGCAGGGCGTTGAGCGTCTGCTCGCGTTCGTCGTGGCCGCCGCCTAGGCCGGCGCCGCGATGGCGTCCCACCGCGTCAATTTCATCGATGAAAATAATGCAGGGCGCGTTCTTCTTGCCCTGTTCGAACAGGTCGCGCACGCGGCTTGCCCCGACGCCGACAAACATCTCGACGAAGTCGGAGCCGGAAATCGAAAAGAAGGGAACGTTCGCCTCGCCCGCAATGGCCCGCGCGAGCAAAGTTTTTCCCGTGCCTGGAGGGCCGACGAGCAAAACGCCTTTCGGGATGCGTCCGCCGAGCTTCTGGAATTTCTGCGGGTCCTTCAAAAATTCGATAATTTCCTGGAGCTCTTCCTTGGCTTCATCCGTGCCGGCCACGTCCTTGAAGGTTGCTTTTTTCTGCTGCGCGGTCAGAAGGCGCGCGCGCGATTTGCCGAAGCTCAGTGCCTTGTTTCCGCCCGCCTGCATCTGCCGCATCATGAAGATCCAGAACGCCACGAGCAAAAACAGCGGCGCGGCATTCAACAGGAACGTCACCCAGTCGGCGCGGTTCACTTCCTTGACGTTGATCAGGACTTGCTTGTCGCGCAGGGTCTTGGCCAAATCCGGCGCGGATTCCTTGAAAATGGTGGTGCGGAATTTCTTGGAGGGCTCGCGCCATTCGCCTTCGATTTCGTAGCTGGTCAGCGAAAGGTACAGCGTGACTTCTTTTACGTTGCCGCGATCCACTTGCGCCATGAACTCGCTGTAGCTGGGTTCTTCCTCGCGCGCCGACTGCCCGCTCTTGGAGACGAGCGTCCACAACAATACGGCCAGCATGATGATGAACAACCAGAACATTATGGTCTTTAGCGTCGAACTCGGGTTCACAGGTTTACCTCACCTGCCGGATCTTCCGGCGCGCGGCTTCGTGAGATCGCCCGCGCATCAAAATACATCTG
>JBGQJJ010000166.1:0-4614 GCA_041498955.1 Terriglobia bacterium | reverse complement strand
GACTCCAGCCACAGGCCCGGCGCGGTACCGCGATCATTTTCGAGGACGGTCGCGCCCTCGGGAACCATGGCCTGGCGCGTATTCACCTCGGACATCACGCGGCCAATTTTCCGAAAGCGCGCCTCGATCATCTTCATCACGGCGGGATCTTGAGCGAGTTTGCGTCCGAGCAAATCGGCCACGGCGTTGCGCGTGCGATCGTCTTCGGTGGGGCCGAGACCTCCGCTGGCAATCACAAGCTCGACGCGCTTTGCGGATTCGTCGAAGGCGTTGCGCAGCGCGGCAAGCTCATCGCCGACCACCGTCTTGCGCGTGACCTCAATGCCGAGCCGGTTGAGCTGCGCGGTGAGAAAAAGAGAGTTGGTGTCCACCCGGTCCGGGGTCAGCAGTTCCGATCCGACTGCGATGATTTCAGCTTTCATTTTGAGTTAACGTGGAAGCGGAAGGCCTTCCACTTCCCAATCGACGGTGAAGAGCGCGCTGCTGGTAGCCAGGATGGCGCGATGGCCGGGCAGAAGCGCGAGGCCGACGAGGCCGCTGCCGCCGAGAACCAGTTCGGCGCGCGCGTCCGGAGAAATTCGCACGACGCCGCGGCGGCCTTGGTACGACGCCGTCACGTAGAGATTTCCCTTGCGGTCGAAGGCGAGTCCTTGCGGACGGCCGAGCCCGCGGAAGAAGGTGCTGACTTCCCCCTTCTGGTTGATGCGCAGCACACGGTCAAAACTCGAAGTGGTCGGGCCGGTAACGAACAATTCGCCGGTGGGACTGAACGCCAGGTGATAGGCCGCCACGGAGGGTTCGAGCGTGGCAAACACGAAAATCTGCCGGTCGGGGCTGATCTTGAAAATCGTGCCGCTGCGGTCGCCCACAAAAAGATTGCCGATGGTATCGAACGCGATTCCGGTCGCAACGCCCATGCCTTCGACCCAAAGCTGCGAGCGGCCGTCCTGCGCGACGCGATGGATGGTTCCGTCATCGCGGCAGGAAACGTAGAGATACCCCTCGCGATCCAGCGCCAAGCCCGTGGGATTTACGAGTTCGGTGACGAACGGTTTCACCGCATAGTTGGGCGTAATCTTGTAGAGCGAGACGGCGACCTTCTGCCCACGGTGGCCGCTATAAGTGACGTAAATGTTTCCTTCGACATCCACGGCCGGATTCGCCACCGGGTGAAGATTGTCGGCAATCTGCACGCCGAGGTGAAACGCGAACGGCTGGCTGGCCGCCCGCGAAGTTTCCACGCTCACGATGCTGCCGGCCGCGCCTTCCGGCACGCGCGCGATCAGATAATTCTGCGTGGAAATTAGAAGGCTCGCTTCGGTTTCGCCGAAGCGCACGTGCGGGCGCGTGTTGGGCCGCGGAACGAAGCCCGCGCCGTAAATCGTGACGTCGCCACCGGGTATCCCTGCACCCGGCTGGATGCGGTCAATGCGCGGTATGCCGTTGGTTTCCAAATTCAATTCTCAGTTTTTCCTGAAACCGTTTCGCGATATCTCCGGCGATCCGTGCCCTTAGGTCTTCTTGTAGCGCCCGCCTTCAGGCGGGCATCCCTGGCGCAAGCACATGCTCGCCTGAAGGCGAGCGCTACAAAAACACCTAAAGCCCGAGCGCCCGCGCTATCCACAATCCCAGCGCCGCGTAAATTCCCGCGATCCAATCATCCGCCATGATTCCCAAGCCGCCGGGGAGCGATTCGGCTTGCCGCGCGGGGAACGGCTTCCAAATATCGAAGACCCGAAAAAGTATAAAGCCCAGCAGCAAATATTTCCAGTTGGGCAGAACCAGCGGGCTGCTTCCCCCAAGTGGATGGTTGACCCACCGCACTTGAGAATCGACTAAAAATTTAATCCAAGGATCACTCGCAGGCATCAAGTGCCTTGGCCAGAAACCACCAAGGAGCAGAGCAATGTGCTGTCCAGAAACCTCATCGATGACAACCCTTTGTGGATCTTTGGTGTTCCAATACATTGCCGCTCGATGTGCGCTCCAAACCCCGAACAGCGCGACAATGGCTGTCAATATGATTTGAAATAGGATTAAAGGCTGGCCCACGAGTCCCGACCCCAATGAAACTGAAACAAATTCTGTCCCTGGAGTTACTGCGACTCTCAATAGCCAAAAGGGGACCATAGCCAAGACGATCCCGCCGAGCGAGCCCCAAGTGCCCGGCGCCTTCGGAAGATAGCCGAGGCCGAATGCTGTTGCGATCGCGAGCGCGACGCGGGGCTTGCGCTTCCCGCTACTCGTCGTCGTTGTCGGAAGGTTCGTGCTGGGCTCGCTCATTCGTTTCGGTTTCTTCCGGTTCCGATTCGTCCATCATGGGCACGGCGATTTTGTATTTTCCTGTGGCCCAGTTGCCCAGGTCGCGCTCGCGGCAGCGGGCGCTGCAGAAAGGAAACTCCGCGGTCGTTTCCGAATCAGTGGGCTCTTTGCAAATGGGGCATTTAAGCTTCATGGCAGAGTCCCAAATTTGAAGCGATTTCAGTGGCACACGCTTCAGCCTGTGTGGGTTTGATCCTTGCAAGGACGAACCCCCACAGGCTGAAGCGTGTGCTACTTAAACCAAAATCCTAAGCGCCGCGCCCGTGGCCACGCGCTGCACGGGAGCTGTCACCGGAATGTGCGCCACCGCTGGGCGCGGGATATCCAGGATCTCCACCACGCGGCCGACCATATCGTACTCGTGCGTCTCGGTGATTTCCGCGGTGACCACATCGCCGGGACGCGCGGAGATCGTGGTCCCCGCGATTTCGATGTCGTTCAAGTACAGCTTGCCGTCGATTTCGGGCGCCATGCCTTCCAGTCGCGCTTCCCACACGAGCGGCGTGTCCTTGGACGGCCCTTCCACGAGAGCGGTCACGCGGCGGCCGCGAAAACTCCGCAGCTTGCGAGCCGAAATCTTTTGCTGAATTTCCATCAGGCGGCTCTGGCGTTCCTTGATCGTGTCCTCGTCCACTTTTTCGTCGAGCGCGAAGCTCGACGCGTTGTCGACGTCGGAATAGGGGAAAACGCCCATCCAGTCAAATTCCGCGGCCTTCACGAAATCGCACAACTCGCGGAAGTCCGCATCGGTTTCGCCGGGGAAGCCGACGATGAAGGAAGTCCGTAGGGCCACGCCGGGAATCGTCGCGCGGATGCGGCCGAGCAATTGCAGAAACGCGTCGCCATTCGATCCGCGCTTCATGCGCGCGAGGACGTTGCGGCTGGCGTGCTGCAGCGGCATGTCCATGTAATTTGCGATGCGCGAGTGCGCGGCGATGGTGTCGAGCAAACGCTGCGTCACGCGGTTCGGATAGCAATAGAGGGAGCGCACCCATTGCAGTCCTTCGACGCCCACGAGGCGCTCGAGGAGCAGCGCCAGGCCGTCGCGCAAGCCGAGATCTTCCCCGTAGGAAGTGGTGTCCTGCCCGATGAGCGTCACTTCGCGGACGCCGGCCGCGGCGAGATTTTTCGCCTCACGCACCACGGATTCAAACCTCCGGCTGCGGAATTTTCCGCGCAACTGAGGGATGATGCAGAACGTGCAGGGATGGTCGCAGCCTTCGGCGATCTTGATGTACGCGGCGTGTTTCGGCGTCGAGAGAATCCGCGGCGTGAGATCGTGATACAGATACGTCGGAAGCGCCGCCGTGCTCGCCGCATCCGATCGCAACTCGCCCTCGACGGCAGCCAGAATATTTTCGACCTCTCCGGTCCCCACCACCGCATCGACTTCGGGAATCTGCTCGAGGATCTGATCGCGATAGCGCTCCACCAGGCATCCGGCCACGATCAATTTTTTCGCCACGCCGAATTTTTTGTATTCGGCCATCTCCAGAATCGTGTCGATCGATTCTTTTTGCGCCGGAGCGATGAAGCTGCACGTATTGACGACCAGGACGTCGGCTTCTTCCGCGCGCGGCGTAAATTCATAGCCGTTCCGCGCCAGGACGCCCATCATCACCTCGCTGTCCACAAGGTTTTTCGGGCAACCCAGGCTGATGAATCCTGCTTTTGGCATAAAAATGCGTCGCGCATGGGCGGGACGGTCCGATCATTCTAGCATGCCGGGAGCAGTGGCGCGGGCTTCAGCCTGCGGGTCTTAGTCCTTGCAAGGACCAAAACCGACAGGCTGAAGCCCGTCCTACCTTTTTCGAAGGAAAGTATGAATGCGATCGATCAGCGAAGAAGCGCGTTGCGGATCCGCCGGCTTGCCCCCGTAGCGGGCCGCTTGGTAAATCGACGTCAATTCGAACACGGGCGCGGCGAGGTTTCCGTCCGGGAGAGACGTGGCGAATTCCATGGGCGTCTTGGCGTCGGTCTTGCGAATTCCACCCCCCGCGAGTACACGCAACATTTCCAGGTACTGCAAAGTCGCCAGGTGCGGCGTCATCTCGCGAGCGGGCAAAACCCGCGTGCGCCACAGTAAAGTGAGCCTCCGGCGAACCTCAGGGCGCAAAATGAGCACGCCAACGACAAATACGCCGAAAATCGCGAGGACTCCCGTTCGACCGGATTGACTTCGAGAGATCTTCTCCTGCCAGAGTCTCAGCTGTTCGGTCGCATGGCGGCGCGCGCTTGCAAATTCCGTTCGAATCCGCTCCGTCCAGTCGCGCGAGAAGCGGCCCAGGTTTT
>JBGQJJ010000165.1:0-4651 GCA_041498955.1 Terriglobia bacterium | reverse complement strand
TCCTTCGACGCTTCCGCCGCGATCGCCGCCGCGCTGCGGATTCGGCTGGCATCTCCGACCGATGTGCCGCCGAATTTCATCACCTGGATCGGACGGCTCATCGCACCCTCGCTTCGGCGGGAGCAGCATTTTCGCGCTCGGATTTTCCCTGGAGCAAGCCGCGCGCTTGCAGCAATTCCAGGTTCAGAATGGCTGCGCCGGCCGCGCCGCGAATCGTGTTGTGACCGAGAACGACAAATCGATAATCGAATACGTTGTCTGGAAAAAGGCGCCCGACGGTGACGCTCATGCCTCCGCCCGCATCGCGGTCCATACGCGGCTGCGGCCGGTCTTGTTCGCCGCGCACGAGGACGGGATGCTTGGGCGCGGTATGCAATTTAAGTTTCTGGGGAACCGAGGTGTACGACGCAAGCGCTTCGCGAACTTCTTCGATCGAGACGCGCTTCGCGAGTTTTACGCGCACGGCCACCATGTGGCCGTCCGCCACGTTCACGCGATGGCATTGCGCGCTCACGGCGAACGGCGCGTTCTCGAACGCGTTGTTTCCGAGGCGGCCGAGAATTTTTCGCGTCTCGCTCTCCATCTTCGCCTCTTCGCCGTCGATGAAGGGAAGCACATTATCCACGACGTCGAGCGACGGCACGCCGGGATAGCCCGCGCCGGAGACGGCTTGCAGTGTGGTCGCGATAACGGCTTCGATGCCGAATTTCGCGTGCAGCGGCGCGAGCGCCAGCGACATGACGATCGTCGAGCAATTCGGATTGGTGACGATGTAGCCCGTTGAGAAGCCGCGCTCGCTCTTCTGGCGGTCCAGCACTTTTAAATGATCGGCATTGATTTCGGGAATCAGGAGGGGAACGTCTTTGTCCATGCGGAACGAAGACGCGTTGCTGATGACGGGATACCCGGCGCGGGCAAAAGCTTCTTCCGAGGAGCGCGCGACATCCGAGGGCAAACTCGAGACGACAACGTCGCAATCCAGCGGCGGCTGCGGCGGCTGCACGACCATCGATTTCACGAAGGCCGGCATGTCGCCCACCAGCCGCCACGTACAGGCCTCTCCGTACGTTTTTCCCTGCGAACGGTCCGACGCCGCCAACGCCGTAATCTCGAATTCCGGGTGATGCTCGAGCATCTGGACAAAGCGCTGGCCAACCATTCCGGTCGCGCCCAGAATTCCAACTCGTACGCGATTATTCGACACCGCCCCTCCCGTGAAGATCATGGTCTGGATGCTGCAGAGCAAGCTGAAAAACTTCTCCGCGGAGCTTGCTCGAAAATTCCGTGTCGTGCGCAGCTACATCTGCCGCGACACCCGCGACGATTCCCACGACGAGCAGCGACGGCGATGCCGCTGCCGGGCACTCGGGCAATTGCCCGACCGTTGTGCGAAAAATCGTTTCGTCCTTTGTGGTCGCGCGTGAAATCACGACGCACGGGATCTCCGCGCCGATTCCCGCGGCCTGCAACTCCGCTGAAAGTTCGGCGTAGCGATGGCCCGGCATATAGATGACGTAGGTCGTGTCCGCGGCCACGTGCCGCTCGTTGCGGAGTCCCGTGCCGCCATCGCGATGCGCCGTGACGAATACGACGCGCGAGGCGTGCCGCCGGTCCGTGAGCGAGATTTGCGCCGAAGCCGCCGCACCCAGCGCCGCGGTGACTCCAGGGATCACCTCGAAGTCGACTCCTGCCGCGCGCAGCGCTTCCATTTCCTCGCCTGCGCGGCCAAACAGCAACGGATCGCCGCTCTTGAGCCGCGCAACAACTTTTCCTTCGCGCGCCAGTTGTACCATGAGCGCATTGATCTCGGTTTGCGAAATTCCTTTCGCGCCGCAACGCTTTCCGACGTTCACCACCTGAGTCGTTGGCGGAAGGAGGCGCAAAAGTTCCGGGGGCACGAGATCATCGTGCAGAACGACGCCCGCGAACTGCAGCACGCGCCACGCCTTGCGCGTCAGCAATTCCGGGTCGCCCGGTCCCGCCCCGACTAGATAAACTTTTCCTACCATTTCGATGATTGCTCCAATTCATGTTCTGCGTGGCACAGGCTTCGGCCTGTGGATTTTAGTCCTTGCAAAGTCTAACCCCCACAGGCTGAAGCCTATGCCACTTCATCTAATGCGGCTTTGGATCCAGGCTTGCATACTGGTGCAGCAAGCGTTTGCGCTGCTCGGGCGGCATCGGAATGCTTTGCAATTCCTCGCGTGTGCGGCCGAGCTGCGCGACCCAATCCTCCCACTCCGGACCGAATTGCTGTTCGAGTTCCTTGCGCAAACGCTGCGCGAGCGCGGGACTCAGACCGCCGGTGGAGATTGCGATTTGCAATTCACCGCGGCGCACGACGGCGGGGAAGTAGAAGTCGCACCGCTCGGGCTCGTCCACCGCGTTGCAGAGCACGCCCCTGCTTCTGGCCTCCGCGTAAATTTCATCATGCAGCGCGGGCGATCCCGTTGCCGCGATCACCAGGAACATGCCCGCAAAATCGGCCGGCCTGTATTCGCGCGCCTCCCATTCGATGCGGCCTTCGCGCGCCCACTCGCGCACGCGCGGCGTAGCCTTCGGCGCGACCACGCGCACGGACGCGGACGTCGCGAGCAGGCTCTCGATCTTGGCCTCGCCCACGGATCCGGCGCCGACCACGAGGACTCGGCGCCCTTCGAGCTTCACGAACATGGGAAACAAACTCATCGTCATTCCGGCTCCAGATTCTGAACGGTTCTAGTAGCACAGCCACTCTTGGCTGTGTGGGGTTTGCGACTCGTAAGCTCAATGCGCGGCCACTGTTTATCCTCGCCCCTGCATGGCCTCCGGATTGCGCCAGTACTAACCGCGGCAAAAATCACACAGCCAAGAGTGGCTGTGCTACTCAGGAGCGTGCAGGCCGCACTCTTTTTTCGCGAAGCCCGACCAGCGCCCCGCGCGCGGGTCTTCTCCGGGCTGCACCTGGCGCGTGCACTGGACGCAGCCGATGCTCGGGTAATTCTGTTCGTGCAGCGGGTTGTAGGGCACGTTGTGCTCGCGAACGTATTCCCAAACGTTTTCCCAGGTCCAGTCGGCCAACGGGTTGCATTTCACCAGGCCGAACGATTTGTCCCACTCGATTTTTTTCGCGTTGGCGCGAGTCGGCGCCTGATCGCGGCGAATTCCCGTGACCCAGGCGGACAAGCCCGCAAGCTTCCCCTTAAGCGGCTCGACTTTGCGCAGCGAGCAGCACTGGTTCGGATCAATGGTCCAAAGTTTCGGCGCGAATTTGGCGGCTTGCTGCTCCGGTGTGTAAAGCGATTTCACGCGCTCGACGCGGATGCCGTATTTCTGTTCAATCTTGTCAATCAATTCGTACGTTTCGGCGAACAGGAAATCAGTGTCCAGCGTGAAGACGCGAATGTCTGAGCGCACGCGCGCCGCGATGTCGATGAGCGCAACATCCTCCGCGCCGAAGCTCGAGGCGATGGCCGCGTGCGGATGAAACTCCGCGAAGGCCCATCGCACGACTTCTTCCGCGCTCCAGCTCTCCACGCCGGCTTGCACGGCGTCGATTTTTTCCTGTGCCGCTGCGCTCATCGTTTCCTCGCCAAGATTTCTTCCGGCCTTCCCTGGAAATTTCGCCCATAAACAAAAACGCCCGCGAGCTTTTGGCTTCGCGGGCCGCGTCTAAAGAGCTGGAAGGATGTTTTCTACTGCGCTTGCGTATCCTTGGCTCCCAAGGGGGTCCGCGCCGCCCGAGTACACTTGGGCGTGCGCGTGATAATCGTAATTCCCTTGAGAATTGGTGTCCTCATTCCCCTTACAGCTTAGATCAGCCGCCGAATTTGTCAAGCCAAAGTTCTCATCCGGATAGCCTGATGACTCTCCCTGCGGCGCATCTGCTTCATCCACAAGCATCTGCAGGCGCTCCACCGGCGATCGAGGGCACCACCAGGACGCGGTCTCCCTCGCGAAACTTGTAGCTGTTGCCGCCGAGAAAGCGAATGTCCTCCTCGTTCACGTAAATGTTCACGAAGCGCCGGACCTGTCCCGCATCGTCGCGCAAATGTTTGCTGATGGCGGGGAAGCGCTGCTCGATTTCGCCGAGCAAATCCGGCAGCGTTTCCGAACTGCATTCAATCGTCTGCACGCCGTCGGTAAACCGCCGCAGCGCTGAGGGAATTTCGACTGTAATTTTCATCTCGATAAGTTTTCCTGCCTCGCAGCTTTGAAATCCCGGGAACGCCAATTTCCCGATTGGCGTTTTGCACGCAACCCGCCAATCGGGAGATTGGCGTTCCCGGGGTCCCGCTTCTAATTTCCTGCCACGGCCACCAGGCGATCGTTGATGTAATTTTCAAATACCGCGAGGCGCGGCTCGATCGCGGGCGTGAGCGTGTACTCCTGCGAAATCGCGTCAATCGTTTTCAGCCCGTTGCCGGTAATGCAGGCGACCGTCGTCTCGCTCGGATTGATGTACCCTTGCTCGAGCAATTTCTGAGTGACGCCGGTGGTCACGCCTCCGGCCGTCTCCGTGAAAATTCCTTCGGTTTCGGCGAGCAGCTGAATACCTCTTACGATTTCCGGATCGGAGATGTCTTCCGCCCAGCCGCCGCTTTCGCGAATCGCGCGCGCGGCGTAATAACCGTCCGCCGGATTTCCGATGGCGAGCGAGCGAGCAATCGTG
>JBGQJJ010000164.1:0-4658 GCA_041498955.1 Terriglobia bacterium | reverse complement strand
TTGACACTGTCGCTCTTGACCTCCCATGTGCCGCCTTCCTTCGTGGTCAAGTTGTACTCCTTGGCATCGTCTGCTTTCTGAAGGCAGCCGGTGAGGGTCCTCGTTTTCTTGTGCGTTGTTTTTGTTGTGTCCTGCGCAGGAGCCAGTTTTGCAGTGCCCGTGAACATTAAGAATAGAAACGCTGCCATTGCGATCTTAACTTTCATCCTTTACCTCCAAACAGTTGACCTACGTAGCTGGAAAACAGACTACGGTCAAATATTTTAGATCCGACGTTGACAGGTGTCTGTACAATCTTGAACATATTCGGCACTGCGTACCATTTCGGGTCAGCTCTCCAAGGACGGCTCGGACTGCCTTCATACCATTGGCTTAATCGAGAACCAGAGCGGTTCGGGATGGAAATGTGAAGTAATTGTACTCATGATGGAAGCCAAGTCCCGGGAAATCCACTTGGCGGAATGTGGCCCACTCCCACTCCGCATGAATTTGTATCGCAATGAAGAGGAGCAGGGGAGCTTGTTGCCTTGGTTTAATGCAGGCGGAAGGATACGACGAGCGTGGTCACCACGTTGGCGGGGCGGCCGTTCATCCTTGGGGCTTGATACTGCCATTGCTGCACCGCTTCGACTGCGGCGCGCGCCAGGATGGGCGGACCATCGAGGACTCTCAAATCGGTGACGCGGCCGCTGCTGGAAACGTAGACCCGCAGGACGACGTCGCCCTCCACTCCCGCCTGTCGCGCCACTTCCGGATAGATGGGAGCCACGGAGCGCTCGATGTGCTTCTGCATTTCGTCGGCGTCGACCGGAATTCCGCCCCACCAGGATTCCAGAATTCTCCGGCGCATTTCGGCGAAGAATCCGTCGGGGTCGGTGAACTCTTCGCCATCGCCGGAAGTTAAAGGCTCCAGGACAGCGGGAGTGGGGCCGCCCTGCACCCAACCGGCGGGAGAGGCCGGGCGTGATTCCAGGTCCGGGTCGCCCAGACGCAGCACAATATTTCCCGAGACGGTTTTCAAGTGGAAGAGTGCGCCTCCTCCATTGAGCAGGCCCGAGCAATGTATCGTACGGGCACTGTCCGCGGAATCGTGACAATTGATTTTGAAGGGCAAGGAAGGATCGGTGGCAATGCGATGCCCGCCGGCCTGCTCGACAATCGCATCAATGGTAGCGGCGAGATTGCGCGGGATGTACAGGACGATGTCGCCACCGGTGGAGGACAATTGCGAGGATTGCCGCGGCTCTTGCGCGGCTGCATCCCCGGTGGTTTTCGGGCCGGAAATGTCCCTGAGCCATGCGGTAATGCCGCCGTGGTTCGCGGACACGCGGAGCGGGGCATCCGCCTGGCGGAGGACAATGCCGCCGCCGGCGGTATCCGCAGTCACGCTGGAGCCTGGGCCCTCGATGTGAATGTGGCCGCCGCCGGAATCCAGCGCCGCGGCCCCGGCAATGTTTCTTGCGTAAATTTGTCCTCCGCCAGTGCGAAGAACGGCGTCGCCGCCAATGTTTCCCGCCGTGATGTGCCCGCCCGACGTTGTGGCGCGAAGCGTCCCGGCCACGTCGCCCACCGTGATGTGACCGCCTTGCGTCTCGATGCGCGCCGCCACCAGTAGGACAGGCTTGAGCCTGTCGCTTTTGCTCCGAGCTGCATCAAGCCCTGAATCATCCCCGCCGCCAACGCGTCCCACGTTGATATTTCCGCCGGCGCTCGTCAGGCGGATGCGGCCATCGATATCCTGGACTTCGATGTTCCCGCCGCCGGTGCTGACTTCGAGGTTGTAGTGGCGAGGAATGTGAATCTCGATCGTCGCGCTGAATCGTCCGTGAAGGCTTTGCCCCGGCACTTTCCCGTCCAGGGCAACGCCCCACGGCGTCTGCCGCGCGATGAAATTAAATTGCCGCAGAAATTCTTCCGCGCCCGGATCGCGGGAGTCGGCCTCCACGATTGCGCGGTAGGAAATCCGCGCGGACTCGTCCGTGAACACTTGGACGTTGCCCAGCTCCACGTTCACGCGCAGGGAGCGGCCGTCTGGAGTGGGCATGGTTCCCGATTTTTCGGCGGAAAGTTTCGGGAAATTTTCGGCCGGGTCAATGGGGGAGAGAGCTTCGATGAGAACCGCGGCAGGATCGCGCGGGCCCGGATCAGCGCGGTAAGAATGGCGGCGGGCCGGCAACGGCGCCGGCAGCACTGCCAGAATCAGCGCCGCTGCCGCAACGAGTTTTTGCCAAATCGTCATGAGTTTCGTGCGGCGCGGGCTTTAGTGGCGCAGGCTTCAGCCCGTGGGTTTTGATTTGAATGCAATCCAAAAATCCACAGACTGAAGTCTGTGCTACTTTTCGCCCAGTTCGCGCAGGGCTGCCGCGCTTTGCAGGCGAACGTAATGGTTGGGATCATTCCGCAGGCGGTCGCGAAGCACGTCCAGCGTTTGCGGATCGGGCGCGACAAATCCGCTGCCGGAGCGCAGCGCATTGAGAAGAAGGTTGATGGCTTCGACGCGCACTCCGGAATTGTCGTCGCTTTGCAGCGCATCGAGGAGCGTCTGCCGGACCGCGGGGTCCTGCTCGAATCCCTGCAGGGCTTCGATCGCCTTCATGCGCACACCCGGATTGCGATCCAGCCGCGCCGCGGCGCACAGCGAGCCGCGCACCTCGGGATCCGCGGCGAGCGTGCGCAACACGTCCAGCGAATCCAGGCGCGCGTCGGGATCGAATCGCTGGCTGTTTTGCAGAACGAAAGTGAGCGCGCGCTCCACGTCCGCGTCATCGGGCGCGCCGACGATGTTCATCGGCGTTTGCGACATCAGTTGGACCTGCACGGTGGGCGTGCGCGAGCCGGATGGCGTCACCCAGGCCACATGGGCGCTTCCGGCGCTCTGCAATTGCTGATCGGTGATTTTGGGAGAGGCGGAAACCGTCATCGCCGGGCGCGCCGAAACCGCCTGCGGCGGGACGACGCGCAGCCTCTGACCCGCGACGCCCGCCAGGAAACCTGCCACCACGAGAAAAGTCATGCTCATCGCGGGATGATAGATCAGCGTATGGCGCAGCCCGCCCCACCACGCAACGGGAGAAAAAATCGAGCGCCAGGCGGAGCGGTTCGCGCGCGCCTGCCGATCGTCGAGCGACTCCGCGAGCTGGCTGCGGCATTGCGCCAGGAGCAGGCCGGAGCGGTCCAGCGAATCCGCCGGCTGCTCGAGCGATGCGAACGCCTGCTCGAGGCGCGCCTCGCGCGAAACGATTGCGGCGCAGGCAGGGCACGCGGCGGCGTGCGCTTCAAGTGCCGCGCGCGCGCCGGCGTCCAGTTCGTCGCAGGCGTAGAGAACCGCGAGAGACTCGGTGTCTTCGCAGCGAATAGGTAGGACAGGCTTCAGCCTGTCGGTTTTCGTTTGGCCAGGAGTCAAACCCGACAGGCTGAAGCCTGTCCTACCTGTGGGTTGCGAATTCTGTTGCTTGTCGGTCACAGCAGTCCTTCCAATTGCGCTCGCAGCTTGCGCGTCGCGCGGAACAGGGAGTTTTTCACGGTTTCTTCCGTCGTGCCGAGGGCGTCGCCGATGGCGCGCAGCTTCAGGCCTTGATAATGCTTCATCTCAAAGACCATGCGCTCGCGAGGCGTCAGCAGATCGAGCGCGCTGGAAATTCGCCGGCTGATTTCGAGTCCCCTCATGCGGCGCTCCGGATCGGACGACGCTGCCTGATCCTGCTGTCGGTCGAAGAAATCGCCCGCCATCGTTTCGCCATTCGGGTTAGACGCAAGCAGCGGCGCTTGGTCTTCCGGCCGGCTGCTACGCCGGCGCAGATGATCCAGGCAGACGTTGGTGACGATGCGGTACGTCCAGGTATAAAAGCTGCACTCGAAACGGAAACGCGGCAGGTTTTTGTAAATTTTCAGGAAGGCTTCCTGATAGACGTCGCGGGCATCTTCGGGCTTGCGCAGAATGTTGAGGGCGATTCGCAGGACATCGCGATCGTAACGGTGGACCAGCTCTTCAAACGCCTCGCGGTCGCCGCCCTGCGCGCGTTCGATCATGGCGCGTTCTTCGGCCGGACCGGGATTGCTACCCGTGACTCCGATGGAGGTCGAACCTCCCACGGGATCTCCGGAGCCGTTACCAGACCAGGCGATCGTCATTTCGTCAGCAGCCATAGTGACGTATTCGATTGGATGCTCGGACCGCTCCACACCATTAGACGCCGCAGCGGGCAGAAAGGTGAGCAGCCATTTCGGCATAGTTCCCAGATACAGAATGCTCTAACTGTTTCATTCCCAATATATTAGACTACCGCCGTTTCGGCAATGGCTTGGTAGGACAGCCACTCTTGGCTGTCCTCTGCGCGGAGGTCTCGCGGAAGATGGGCGGGAACAATCCCTGTTGCCGGTCCGGGGAGTCTCACAAGGACAGAAGAGGACAGCCAAGAGTGGCTGTCCTACTTTTCGCACATGAAAACAGCTAAAGCCAGTAACAAAAACGGCGGCCTGAAAAGCGCCGCAAAAATTTCCGTCGTCCCGATGATCGCGGCAACCTACTTCATGGTTGCAGGCGGCCCCTATGGTCTCGAAGACATCGTCCGGAAGACCGGCTACGCTGCCACGCTTTTGATCCTGGTCATTACGCCGCTGCTGTGGAGCCTGCCCACCGCCATGATGGTGAGTGAACT
>JBGQJJ010000163.1:0-4666 GCA_041498955.1 Terriglobia bacterium | reverse complement strand
TGCTCACCGACGGCGGCGCCGCGCGCACGATGTGCTTGCCCGCGCACCCCGCCAGAGCGGCGGTGACAGCACAGAGCAGCCCGAGAAGTTGGATTTTTCGCATCACAGGGTCCTCGCGACGGCCGCGCCCGGGTCCCGAGGGCGGGACAGCGCAGACTCCATCTGGCGAGCCAGCGGCAAGGCGATCCGAAACGTCGTCCCGCGTCCGACTTCCGAATCGAACATTATAGAACCATTATGTAATTGAATAGTTCTAAAGGTGCTTGCCAGCCCGATCCCGCTTCCTCCCGGCCGCGTCGTGAAGAAAAGCTGGAAGATCCGTTGCCGGTGCTCGGGCGCGATGCCGCGTCCCGTGTCCCGAATTTCGATTTCGGCCATTTCTCCCTGCCGCCGAAGCGAAACGAAAAGCTGGCCTCCTCCGGTCATGGCGTCGATGGCGTTCACCAATAAATTGATCAGTCCTTGTTTCAACAACGGCTTGTCGACCAGGACGTAAGGCACGTCGGCGGCCAGGCGGGCATCGAGTTTGATATTCGCTCTGTCAAACGCGGGCCGCTCGACGGCCAGAACCTCTTCCAGAATTTCCTTGAGGCTGGATTCTTCCTGATGCATCTCTGGTGGACGCGTGAAATCGAGGAAGCGTTTCACGACGCTGTCCAGCCGGTCAATCTCGCTGTCCAAAACGCGGACCGCCTGCAGCGGCAGCCCGTCGACGTCGGGCAGGCTGGCTTTCAAATTTTCCAGCCAGATGCGCATCGAGTTCAACGGATTTTTCACTTCGTGGGCCACGCCCGCCGTAATTCGCCCAAGATTGGCGAGCCGCTCGGAAACTTGAAGCTGCGTGCCGATGCGTTCTCTCGACTCGAGGTCTTTGAATTTTACGAGGGTCCCCATTCGCGCATCGCCTTCGCCGATGGCCTCAACGCTTACGCCCACGCGCCGCGCCGGACCATCGATGCCGGTCAGCACCACCTCGGCGGAATCCACGGGTACGAGTTCGCCATTCCGCAGCATGACCGCTTCCCGGACGTCATGATCGGGCGGAAAAATATCTTCCGCGCGGCGCCCCAGAAGCTGATCCGCCGGAGTGGAAAGAAACCGCTCGACCGCGGGACTCACCATGACCGCGCGGCCATCGACGGAAAACAACAGCAAGCCGTCGTCCAGCCCGCCGAGAACCTGGTCGATGTTTTCGCGCAAATTGCTGAAAATTTCCCGGACGCCGCGAAGCTGCATTCCGATCTGGCTGATCTTCGTGCTGACCTGGCCGAATTCGTCTCCGCGCTCGAGCGGCTTCTGGTCGAATTCTCCTTTTGCGATGCGGTCGAGTTGCGCGGTAATGCGCTTGAGCGGGGCGAGAGAAATGCTGCTCACCAGCGCGGCAAGCAATACGGAAATTCCCACCGAGGCCAGCGCCAACAGCGCCGCCGAACGCAATGCGGGAGTGATCGTGATTCGCAGCAAGCCAGTCTGCACCGCGACCCGAACGACTCCGAACGGGATCTGGTTGCCCGGGGGCCCGATTTGGAAGGCGTAGTCCACTTCATAAGTGCGCGGCGGGCCGTAGAGCACCCCGAGCTGTTTCGAAAAACTGCCGGAAACAAGTTGCGAAAGGTTGGTCCGGGCGGGCGTGGCATTCCCGGGCAGGGACTTGTCGCTGGAGACTAGAACCGTGCCGTTGACGTCGGTCACGGAGACTTCGTAAATCAGCGGGGAGTACCCTACTTCGGAATCGATCGCGGAGGCCAGCGGGGCGCTTTCGTCGAAGGCTTGCTGGACATAGGCGCGCAAATCCTCGCCGCTATCCGACGCCGGCGCCCCGCCGGCTTTGGCGGCGTCCACCAGCGCGTTTTGCGCCTCAAAAAAGATGTGCCGGGAAACCAGTTGCGCGCGGTCGTTCGCCTGCCGGATGACCTGCCGCGTGAGATTCATGAGGTAGAGCGTGGAGTTCACGCCCACCACGGCGAGAACCAGCGCCGCCGTCGTCAGCGTAATCTTCGTTTTCAGGCGAAATTGCATGAGTTGCCCCGCCCCTCATTTCGAGGGAACTTTTGCAGCCTCATATTCTTTCAGCTTATTGTGCAGGGTTTTCAGGCTGATTCCCAGCAATTCGGCGGCGCGTGTTTTGTTATTGGTGGAGGACAGAGTCTGCAGGATGAGTTCGCGTTCAGCCGCTTCCACCGTGGTTCCCAGCGGAAACCGCAGCGAGGCCAGATCCGACGCGGCGGCCGCGGGGGCACGGCCGAAATCCGTGGGCAGACTCGCGCGGCCGATGAGCTCGCGGTCGGAAACAATGGCGGCGCGCTCCAGCACGTTGCGAAGCTCGCGGACATTGCCCGGCCACGAGTAACTCGCAAACAGATCGAGCACGTCGGGATTTACGCCGCGAATGTGGCGCCCGTGCTTGGTGTTGAGATCGCGCAACATGTGTTCCACCAGAAGCGGGATGTCTTCCTTGTGATCGCGCAACGGCGGCAGCTGAATATGAAACACGTTCAGGCGGAAATAGAGGTCCTGCCGCAATTCTCCCTTGGCCACGGCCTGCTCGGCCTCCTTATTCGTCGCCGCGAGCACGCGCACGTCGACCGGCGTTTCCACTTTGCTGCCCAGGCGGCGCACTTTGTGATCCTCGAGCACGCGCAGCAGTTTTGCTTGCGTCGGCGCGGGCATCTCGCCGATTTCATCGAGCAGCAGCGTGCCGCCGTCGGCCAGCTCGAAACAACCGAGCCTCCGCTCCGCCGCGCCGGTGAACGCCCCGCGCTCGTGGCCGAAAATTTCGCTCTCCATCAGGGATTCGGGAATCGCCGAACAATTGATGGCAATGAAAGGACGGTCGGTGCGAGGCGAGAGCCTGTGAATGGTGCGCGCCAGAATTTCCTTGCCCGACCCCGTTTCCCCCGTGATTAGCACCGATGCGGACGATGGCGAGACCTGTTCGACGAGATGCATAACCTCTTGCATCGTTTTCGATTGGCCAACCAGATCGCCTAGCTTCCCGGATTCGCGCAGTTGTCTGGTCAGCGCCGCAACTTGCTTGCGGTCTCGCACGCGGCCAAGCGCCCTGTCCAGAAGCACATGCAGGACCGCGCCCTTGAGCGGCTTTTCGATGTACCAGAACGCGCCGGCTTCGATGGCCGCCACGATGCGTTCTTCGCTGCCCTTGCCCGTGATGACGATTGCCGGAACGTGTTGCAACTCGTCGCCGAGCCGCGCCAACAGGTCCAGGCCATTCATTCCGGGCAGCTCCACGTCGGCGATCAGCACGGCGGGCGCGAACTCGGAAAATTTTGCCAAGGCGTCCTCGGCGCTACTTACGCCCAGCACTTCATATCCCCAGCGGCGTAGTAGAGCTTCGTATCCCAGGCGTGCGTTTTCCTCGTCCTCGACAATCAGGACGCGATCTGGAGAGGGTTTCGCAGTTTCAAATCGGGTCGCTTCAGCCATTCGGTTTGTAAGCAGTCCCTGGGACGAAGGGGCGGCGCCTCCCTTCGAATCTACCAGTACCGCCCCGGTAATGCCAAGCTGAGATACAGGGCGAACCCTTCTTAACTTCAACCCCTGCTATTGAGTCGGATGCAGGGGCCGGTCGTGGGAAGGGTTCCAGTTGCTCGGTGTCGGCATGTTCGAGTGCTATGATCCAGCGGTGCGAGGCTCTTCATTGCAATGTGACAATCTTTCGGTGAGTCTTCGTCAACGTAAAAACGGCAATTGCCCTGCCGCAGGTACTTAGAATTCTGAGGGGGAGATCCATGCGAAATCGATTAGTAATGCTCGCACTCATAGTGATGACCGCGGCCGGGTTCGTGGCCGGTTTGCTGGTCGAGAACAGAGGGCAACGCGTGCAGGCGCAAGCCAGGCCCGGCTCCGCGTTCCCGGCTGTGCCGGGACAGAAGGGCGGCGAGGACATCACCGGTCCCTACGAACCCGTCGTGGACTGGCCGAAGCCTTTGACTTCGCTGCCCGGGCACGAGAACTGGACGTGGGGAGCCGTGGAGGGCATCTTCGCGGAGAGCCCGGATCGAGTGTTCATCGCGCAACGCGGCGAATTGCCGGCCTTGAAGCGGCCTGTGAACACACCGATTCCCGCGTTTGGCCCGAGCCTCTCTTTTCCGACCGGCGAGGTGCCGTTCCGCAATGCGTCGCAAGGGCCGGTGGCCAGCTTGCCGGGCGGAGGCGCCCCGGGGGATCTGCCCGAGGACGCGGACAAAAAATGGAGCGGCAAGAAAGGCGTCGACGCGCGCTGGGAACACGCGCTGGTCGTCGTGGATGCGAGCGGAAAAATCTCCGAGGATTGGACGAAGTGGGATAACTTTTTCGAGCGTCCGCACGCCGTGTACATCAATCCGTACGACCCCGAGAAAAACGTCTGGGTTGTTGACGACTACAAAGAGGCCGTCTTCAAATTCAGCCATGACGGAAAACAGCTTCTCCAGACCATCGGCACGATCGATCAATCCGGCGCGGACGACAAGCATTTCAATCGGCCCACGTTTCTGACCTGGCTGCCCGACAGCACCATGTTCGTCTCGGATGGATACAACGGCACGCGCGTCGCGAAGTTCGATAAGAACGGGAAGTTTTTGCTGGCCTGGGGCGAAAAAGGCGTCCCGCCTAATGAGATGCGTCCGGGTTATTTTGATGTCGTGCACGGCATCGCCGCGGACCC
>JBGQJJ010000162.1:0-4680 GCA_041498955.1 Terriglobia bacterium | reverse complement strand
CGCGGCTCAAGACCACCTCCCGTGGACAGCAAATTGCGCTGGCATTATCGCCCATTCCGGGCGGGGAGGCCAGCATTGCCCGCGAAAATGGAGTGCCGCGATTTTATCGAAGCGCTCGCGCGCGCCGGAGTGCTAAACTTTCGTCCTTCATGGGCTGCATCGCGGCGTCGTGCTGGCGAATCCAATAGCAGGCAGGGAGAATACCACTTGAACAACGTCATTATCATCGGGAGCGGCTGCGCCGGGCTGACGGCCGCCATCTATGCCGGGCGCGCCAACTTAAAACCGATCGTGATCGATGGCTTCGAGCCGGGCGGGCAGCTCTCGCTCACGACGATGGTTGAGAATTATCCCGGATTTCCCGACGGGATTCTCGGCCCGGACTTGATTGAAAACATGCGCAAGCAGGCGCAGCGCTTCGGCGCGGAATTCAAGTCCGGCGCGATTACGGACGTCGATTTGAGCAAGCCGCCGTTCAAAATTACGGCGGGAAACGATACGTATGAAACCCGTTCGTTGATCATCGCCGCGGGCGCGACCGCTCGCCTCATTGGCCTCGAATCCGAGCGCAAGCTCATCGGCTACGGCGTCTCCACTTGCGCCACCTGCGACGGCTATTTTTTCCGCGGCAAGAACATCGCGGTCGTCGGCGGCGGCGACTCGGCGATGGAGGAAGCCAATTTTCTTTCGCGTTTTGCGAGCAAGGTGTATCTGGTGCACCGGCGGAAGGAATTTCGCGCGTCAAAAATCATGGTCGATCGCGCGCGCGCCAATGAAAAAATTCAATTTGTCACCCCGGTGGTCGTCGAAGATATTTCGGATGTGTCCAGGGGCGGCGTGGAATATATGACGCTGCGCAACACCGAAACCAATCAAACTTCGAAACTGGACGTGGAAGGCGTGTTCATCGCCATCGGCCACGTGCCCAACACCAAGGTTTTTCACGGCAAGCTCGACATGGACGAGAACGGCTACCTCATTACGCATCACGGCAGCCAGACCAAGATTCCCGGCGTGTTTGCCGCCGGTGACGTGCAGGACCATCACTACAAGCAGGCCGTGACCGCGGCAGGCTCGGGCTGCATGGCCGCGATGGACGCCGAAAAATTTCTCGAGGCCCATCCGGACCGCTGAAATCGATCGTCATTTCACGGCGTTGCCGGCAAAACTCCATGTTACGCGCGCTGCTGCTTGCACTGGCAAAAAGCTCCCGGCTTAGCCGCTGGATTACTTCCCATGGCCCCACGCGCCGCATGGCGCGCCGGTTTGTCCCGGGCGAGGAACTGGCCCCCGCTATTGAGGCGGCGCGGGCCTGCAACAAAGCAGGAATGACCGTAACCCTGGATCACCTCGGCGAAAACGTGTTCACGCGCGAGGATGCGAAACGCGCGCGCGCCTCCTACACGGAAGCCCTGGACCAAATCGCGGCGGCGGGAATCGAGGGGAATGTCTCGCTCAAGTTGACCCATCTCGGCCTCGATCTTGGGGAAGAGTTTTGCGCCGAACAGTTGCGCATGGTCACGCGCCGCGCCGAGGAACTCGGAAATTTCGTGCGCGTGGACATGGAAGGCTCGGCCTATACGGACCGCACGCTGCGTGTGGTCAAGCAGGCCCGCGCGGAATCGGCCGCCGTGGGAACCGTCATTCAGGCGTATCTCTACCGGAGCGAGGAAGATGTCCGCGAATTGCTGGGCATCGGCTGCCGCATTCGCCTCGTCAAAGGGGCGTACAAAGAACCTTCGCGGATCGCGTTTCGCCGCAAGAAAGAGGCCGACGCCAACTTCATCAAGCTGATGAAGATCCTGCTCCCGAGCGGAACCTATCATGCCCTGGCCACGCACGACCCGAAGATGATCGAGGCCGCCATCCGTTTCGCCGCCGAGCAAAACATCACCAAGGATAAGTTTGAATTTCAGATGCTGTACGGAATTCGGACGGACTTGCAGAGCCGCCTGGTGCGGCAGGGTTATCGCGTGCGCGTGTACATTCCGTTCGGACGGGATTGGTTTCCGTATTTCATGCGCCGGCTGGCGGAACGCCCCGCGAACTTACTCTTCTTCGCAAGGAATTTCCTTCGCAGGGCCGTGCCGTCCGCTTAGTAGAAACGCATGTGAGTCGCGTCCCCGATGAGCCAGAATAAATTCATGCGCGCGATGATTCTCGATCGAGCGGGCAAACCCCTCGCCCTCCGCGATTGCCCTGTGCCGGAACCCCGGGGCCGCGAGGTTCAACTCCAAGTGCTGGCTTGCGCCGTGTGCCGCACCGATCTGCATGTGGTGGACGGAGAATTGCCGAATCCAAAACTTCCTCTCATCCTTGGGCATGAAATTGTGGGCCGTGTAACGCGCGTGGGAGAGCAAGTGAGTTTGCTTTCCGTTGGGCAGCGCGTCGGAGTGCCGTGGCTGGGCTGGACGTGCGGCGAATGTTCCTATTGCCTCGCGGGCAGAGAAAATTTGTGCCCGAGGGCGCGTTTCACCGGCTACACGCTGGACGGAGGCTACGCCGAATTCACCCTGGCTGACGAGCGCTACTGCGTGCCAATTCCCGAATCCTACTCGGACGCCGGTGCCGCGCCGCTGCTCTGCGCTGGATTGATCGGCTACCGTTCGCTGGTGCGCGCGGGTGACGCAAAACGGCTGGGCATCTACGGATTCGGCGCCGCGGCGCACATCGTCGCGCAGGTGGCCCGGTATCAAGGCCGTAGCGTGTACGCCTTCACGCGCCCTGGCGACGAAGAGGCGCAGCGATTTGCGAAAGGGCAGGGCGCGGCCTGGGCGGGAGCATCGGACGAGCGTCCGCCGGAGGAGCTGGACGCGGCAATCATTTTTGCGCCCGTCGGAGCGCTGGTGCCCGCCGCGCTGGCCGCCGTGCGCAAGGGAGGAGCGGTGGTTTGCGGCGGCATCCACATGAGCGATATTCCTTCGTTTCCCTACGGTTTGTTGTGGGGAGAGAGATCCGTCTGTTCGGTCGCGAATTTGACGCGCAAGGACGCCGCGGAATTCATGGAGTTAGCACCGAAAGTCCCGGTGCGCACGACGACGCAGCCGTTCGCGCTCGAACAGGCAAACCAGGCTCTGAATCAGCTGCGAAGCGGAAAGCTGCAAGGCGCGGCCGTTCTGATGTGCAACGGAACTCGCTAGGACCAAACCCCGCAGGCTGAAGCCCGCGCTACTGACCGTGATATACTTTTTTCGAGGAGAAACCGCCTTGTGCCGCTGCCGGTTTGGTGGTATAAACCGATACTTTCCATGCCCATGCAAGCCGGTTTCTGTTTTTTAAGCACTAGATATCCCTCGAAGGAGAATCACGATGGCGTACGTAATCGCTGAGCCCTGTATCGGAACCAAGGACACCGCATGCGTCGACGTCTGCCCGGTCGATTGCATCCATCCGCGAAAAGATGAACCCAAATTCGAGTCCGAGCCGCAGCTGTACATCAGTCCCGTGGAATGCATTGACTGCGGCGCCTGCGTCCCGGTCTGCCCGGTGACAGCGATTTTTGCCTTGGAAGATCTGCCGGAGAAGTGGGCTAACTTTACGCCGATTAACGCGGACTGGTACACCAAGCAAGGCTGAGCCAGACCGTCCGAAAACGGCAACCTGTCCGATTGGGTTTTCGTGCGGCGTACCCTTTGCGTAGGAAGGGCGCCGCATTTTTTTGGGAAGTTAGATCGCGTCCTGGTTCGACAGCTCGAGGGATGGCAGGATTGCGAGCCTATTTCATTTCTCAGGCGCCTGCTGGCACGAAACTTCGTCTCACCGCGGTCGTTTGAAATCTGGCGCCGGGTATCTCTTTCTCCGAGAATACCCAACCGGAGCCGGAGTCAGAGGAGCCTCACATTGTCATCCATGCGAACGCCAAAATCTGTAGAGATAGAAGAAGCCCTGGCAAGCCGGCAAGATCCGCAAGCCAAGATCAAAAATAAAATCGTCTCTGCGGTAGCCACCATCGCGGGGACCGCGACAGCCGTGCCGCCGTATGTGTTGTCGCGTGAAATCGTGAAAAGCCGCATCGGCGAGGTGTTTTCGCTGGACGGCGCAAGGCTGGATGCCATTCGCGAAGTGATCGACAATTCGGCGATCGATCAGCGTTACAGCGTGTTCCCACCGGACTACACGATTGAGCCCCGCCCGCTCACACAGATCAACGCGGAGTATCAGGAAAAGTCCGTCGAACTGGGCCTGCAGGTGGCCGAGCGCGCGCTGGCGCAAGCCGGCATGGTGCCCACCGACGTGGACCTGCTTATTACGGTATCTTGCACGGGCGTCATGATCCCTTCACTGGATGCCCACCTGGCCACAATTATGGGATTCCGCCCGGATGTGCGGCGGCTGCCCATCACGGAACTCGGCTGCGCGGCGGGCGCCGCGGGCCTGTCGCGCACCTGGGAATATCTGACTGCGTTTCCGGATCGCACGTCTCTTTTGATCGCGGTGGAGCTTCCGACGCTCACTTTTCAGCGCAAGGATTTCTCCCAGGCCAACTTGATTTCAGCTGTGCTGTTCGGTGACGGCGCTGCGGGCGTGGTCGTCACCGGACGCGAAGCGCCCGGACCGCGCATTTTGGCGTCCGAGTGTTTTCTGTTTCCCAATTCGCTGGCCGCGATGGGATTCGATCTGCGCGATTCCGGCTTCCACATCGTTCTTTCCAAGGATGTGCCTGAGCTCATTCGGGATAGG
>JBGQJJ010000161.1:0-4713 GCA_041498955.1 Terriglobia bacterium | reverse complement strand
ACGCCTTCGTCGTCGTAGCC
Source organism: Terriglobia bacterium (assembly GCA_041498955.1). GTDB lineage: Bacteria > Acidobacteriota > Terriglobia > Acidiferrales > UBA7541 > Palsa-360. The sequence continues at coordinate 4,693 of JBGQJJ010000161.1, read as the reverse complement.
GAATGTGCCGAGGCCCGGGCCGTGCTCGAGACGCGCGTCGGCTACGACATTGACGATGTCGGAACCGTACCGCAGCTTGCCCAGCTTTTCCGTCGTCAGGAAACTCATCCCCGCAAAATTGGCTTCCATGCCCAGCACGCGGTCCAACTCGATCGGATGGCCGATGGACTCGTGAATCTGCAGGCCGAGCTGCGAACTGTCCAGAATAATCGTCTTCTTGCCTTCAGGCGATTGCGCCGCCGAATGCAGGGCGACAGCCTCGACGGCGATTCGCAGCGCATTGCCCACAAGGTCGAGCGACTCGACGAGTTCGTAGCCGGCAAGCTGGTGCTGCCCGCCGAAGCTGTTCGGATACGAACGCTTCTGAATTTCGTTTCCGGCAAACGCGGTCGCGACGATTCCCGCGCCCGACTGCATCTTGATCTGATGGATGGCCGAACCGAGCGACGAGGCAAAAAATTGCTCGATGCGCCGAAAGCCCATCGAAGTTTCCGCGACCGTCACGCCCTTGACGCGCGACATTTCGCGGTCGGCGGCCAACAGCAGATCCAGCTGCCGCTCGATCGGAATCTGGAACGGGTCTTTCACGTACGGGTTCTGCCAGGTGTCCTGATAAGCGTCGACCGGCACCATTTCCACGTCATGCTTCTTGGCGAGCGCCGACGCTTTCGCGATGGCCACGGCCTCGGCGGCGCAGGCGGCAATTCCCTCTCGCGTCAGGCGATCGGTGGAAGCAAAGCCCCACGATCCCTGCGCGATGACGCGAATGCCGATGCCGTAGGATTCCGATTCGGCGAGCGTGCCGACCTGGCCGTTTTTTGTGGAGAGATCGCGGAGGCGGATATCCATGACGCGCGCATCAGCGTAAGTTGCGCCGCGTACCTTCGCGGTATCAAGCGCCCAGTTGGCGAAGTCCCGCATCATGGATTCAGGAAAGCAAAATCAAAAACTTTTAACACAGAGAACACAGAGGGCTCAGAGAAAATCTTACGTGCCTTCCGACCACGACGCGAGATACAGCTCCTGCTCGGGCGTGAGCTTGTCCATTTGCACGCCCATCGATTCGAGCTTGAGCTTCGCGATCTGGCGGTCGATGTGCTCGGGCACGACGTACACTTGCGCCTTGAGCTCCGACGCGTGCTTCATCATGTATTCCGCGGAAAGCGCCTGGTTGGCAAAGCTCATATCCATCACGGCGGCCGGGTGGCCCTCCGCGGCGGCCAGGTTGATGAGGCGCCCTTCGCCCAGCAGATAAATCCGGCGGCCATCCTTGGTCGAGTATTCGTCGACAAACGGCCGTGCGATGCGTTTCCCGATGGACATTTTCTCGAGCGCCGGGATATCGATCTCGACGTTGAAGTGTCCGGAATTGCAGATCACCGCTCCATCCTTCATGCGTTCAAAGGAATCGTGGGTCAGAACGGATTTATTTCCAGTCACGGTGACAAAAATATCGCCGATCTTGGCGGCGTCCGCCATGGGCATCACGCGGAAACCGTCCATCACGGCTTCGATGGCGCGCACCGCGTTGATCTCGGTGACGATCACATCGGCGCCGAGGCCCTTGGCCCGCATCGCCACGCCCTTGCCGCACCAGCCGTATCCCGCAACAACTACTCTGAGGCCGGCGATGAGCAGATTCGTCGAGCGAATGATGCCGTCAATCGTGGATTGTCCGGTGCCGTAGCGGTTGTCGAAGAAATGCTTGGTCTCGGCGTCATTCACCGCGATCACGGGATACTTCAGGGTTCCATCTTTGGCCATGGCGCGCAGGCGGATCACGCCGGTCGTCGTTTCTTCCGTGCCGCCGATAACGTCGGCGACGAGATGCTGGTGCTTGGTGAGGAGCAAAGTCACCAGGTCCGCTCCGTCGTCCATCGTGATCTGCGGTTTGTGATCCACGCAGGCGTTCAGGTGCGCGTAATAGGTGGCGTTGTCTTCGCCCTTGATCGCATAGGTCGGAATCGAGTAATCCTTGATGAGCGATGCGGCGACTTCATCCTGCGTGGAGAGCGGATTCGAGGCGCACAGAACCAGATCGGCGCCGCCATCACGCAGAGTGATGGCCAGGTTTGCCGTTTCGCTGGTCACATGCAGGCACAAGGAGAGGCGCACGCCCTTCAGCGGCTGCTCCTTGATGAATCGCTTGCGGATCAACTGCAGAACGGGCATTTGCTGGTTGGCCCATTCGATTTTTCGCTTGCCCTGCTCCGCCAGTCCCATATCCCGAACATCGCCCGCCGTGCTCTGCAAAGTCTTGGTCACGCGAATTTCTCCTGTCTTTCAATTTGTAGCGCCCGCCTTCAGGCGGGCACTTTGAACTCAGGCAAATGCTCGCCTGAAGGCGAGCGCTACAGGGCAAACCACAATGTTGCCCCAAATTCAATCGGCATGAATGCGTATTTCGATCAGCGGCGTACAGAAACTTCTTTGCCGCCAAGCCCTGCCTGGCTGCGAATCGAGTCCGCCTTGTCCGTCAACTCCCACGTAAAGCCCGGGCCCGAGCGCCCAAAATGTCCGAACGAAGCCGTCGGCCGATAAATGGGCCGCCGCAGATTGAGCGATTCGATAATCCCCCGCGGGGTGAGCTTGAACGTGCCGCGGATCAGATCGGTAATCTTCTCATCCGGGATCGTGCCGGTGCCGAAGGTGTCCGCCATTACAGAAACGGGATCCGCGACGCCGATCGCATAGGCAAGCTGCACTTCAATCTTGCGCGCGACTCCCGCGGCCACCAGATTCTTCGCCACGTGCCGCGCCATGTAGCACGCCGAGCGATCCACCTTCGACGGGTCCTTGCCCGAAAACGCGCCGCCGCCGTGCCGGCTGTAGCCGCCGTAGGTGTCGACAATAATCTTGCGGCCCGTCAGGCCCGCATCGCCCATCGGTCCGCCCACGACGAAGCGCCCGGTCGGATTGATATGGAATTTCGTGTTCTTGTCCATCAGCGCGGCGGGAACCACTTTGCGAATCACTTCCTCGCGCACCGCATTTTGCAGGTCCGCATTGGAAACGGATTCGCTGTGCTGTGTCGAGATGACCACGGTGTCCACGCGCACCGGGCGATCGCCTTGATATTCGACCGTTACCTGCGACTTCCCGTCCGGCCGGAAAAAATCGACGATGCCCTGCCGGCGAACCTGCGAAAGCCGCTGCACCAGCTTGTGGGCCAGGGTAATCGGCAACGGCATCAACTCTTCCGTCTCATTGCAGGCAAAGCCGAACATCAGCCCCTGATCGCCCGCTCCGCCGGTGTCCACGCCCATGGCGATATCCGGAGACTGGCGCTTGATCGAAGAAACAACGGCGCAAGTTTCCGCGTCGAAGCCAAATTTAGCGCGCGTGTAGCCAACGTCACGCACCACGTCGCGAGCAATGTCGGAATAGTCGAGGACTGCCTTGGTCGTTATTTCGCCCGCGACCATGACCAGCCCGGTGGTCACCAGCGTTTCGCACGCCACGCGCCCGGTCGGGTCTTCCGTCAGCACTGCGTCCAGCACGGCATCGGAAATCTGGTCGGCGATCTTGTCCGGATGACCCTCGGTCACCGATTCCGACGTGAACAGAAATTTGCGATTGTTCTCGCTCAAGCCAGCACCTCTTCCAAAATAATCCGCAGGAAAAATCCGATGCATCTCAAGTGCGGGAGTCTGTTTTGGTCCGAATCGACGCTAACATGCGACCCCAACCCTGTCAACGAAATGGGGCCAAACGTGTTGAGACAACACTAAATAGCAAGAATGTGAGGTTGGAATGCGCCGGGAACGCCAATCTCCCGATTGGCCGTTTGCGCCTCGCCAATCGGGAGATTGGCGATCCCGGGCTTCAACCGCACGAACTATGAATCCTCGCCCGCCTCGGCGGCGCTTCCGAGAGTTCCTTTTCGCCGCGCCTGCAAAAAATTGCGGATAAAAGGATCGAGATCGCCGTTGAGCACCCGATCGACGTCGCCCATTTCAAATTTGGTGCGGTGATCCTTTATCAAGCGGTAGGGCTGGAGCGTGTACGTCCGGATCTGGCTGCCGAAGCTGATATCCCGCTTGGTGTCGTCCAGCTTGCGCGTTTCCGCCTGACGCTTTTCGACTTCTGCTTCGTACAAACGCGAGCGCAGCCATTTCATGGCCAGTTCGCGGTTCTTGTGCTGGCTGCGCTCATTCTGGCACTGCACGACGATGCCCGTCGCCAGGTGCGTGATGCGCACCGCCGTTTCCACTTTATTCACATTTTGGCCGCCCGCTCCGCCCGCGCGAAAAGTATCGATGCGCACTTCCTCGGGCTTCACGACGATCTCGATCCGGTCGTCGATTTCCGGAATGACGAACACCGAGGCGAACGACGTGTGGCGCCGCGCGGCCTGATCGAACGGCGAAATCCGAATCAGGCGGTGCACGCCGGTTTCGGTGGATAGAAAACCGAAAGCATTCTCGCCTTCGACGCGCACCGTCGCGGATTTCAAGCCGGCGCCTTCGCCGGGCGTCAGGTCCATGACGGTCGCGGTAAATCCTTTTTGCTCCGCCCAGCGGAGATACATCCGCAGCAGCATTTCCGCCCAATCCTGCGATTCCATTCCGCCCGCGCCGGGCTTGATGGTCATGATGGCGTTCAGGCGGTCGTTCTCGCCGGAGAGCAGCGTAACGGTTTCGAGTTCCGAAACGTAGGTGTCGGCCGCGGTCATTTCGCGCTCGATTTCCTT
>JBGQJJ010000160.1:0-4788 GCA_041498955.1 Terriglobia bacterium | reverse complement strand
TTTCAATCTTCGTTGCTCCGAATCATCACGATCGCAGGCCTTTCGTAGCGCCTGCGTCCCGCCGGCTTTCTTGCATTTCCCGAAAATGCCGGCGAGACGCCGGCGCTACAACTTGAACTAATCCGTCTGCCGGCTGATATTCAGCAGAACGCCGGTGGCCAGCAACATCACCAACAAGCTCGATCCGCCATAGCTGATGAACGGCAGCGGAATCCCTTTTGTTGGCATCATCCCCAGCACGACGCCGAGATTAACCATGGTCTGGCTCAGAATCATCACCGTGATGCCGAGCGCGGCGAACCGGCCGAATTCGTCCGTGGTCTTGAACGCCGAGCGAATCCCGCGCCAGCCGTAAATCGCAAACAAGGCCAGCACGATCGCTCCGCCAATGAATCCCATCTCTTCGCACAAAACCGCGAAAATAAAATCGGTATGCGCTTCGGGCAAATAAAACAATTTTTGCTTGCTCTCCATCAAACCGACCCCGGTGAAACCGCCGGATCCGACCGCGATCAGGGATTGCAAGAGCTGAAAGCCGCGGCCCTGCGGGTCCGCCGTGGGATTCAGGAACGCAATAACGCGCTCTAGGCGATACGGCACGCGCGCGATCAGGAAATAGATGACTGGCATCGCGGCGAGGCCGGCTCCGATAATGTATTTCCCATTCAGGCCCGCGACATACAGCATCGCCACAGCGATGATGAATATTTCCACCGCCGTGCCCAGATCCGGCTCGAGGATGACCAGCCCGACAAGCACAAGCACGGGCCCGATCGCCGGGAGGATCGTGCGCTTCCAGTCGTTCATGCCGAATCCTTCCGGGCGCCTGCGCCTCTCGAGAAACCACGCCAGATAAAAAATTACGGCGAGCTTGGCAAGCTCGGAAGGCTGCAGGCTTGCCGGGCCAAGGCGAATCCAGCGATGCGTCGCGTGCGACTTATCGAGAAAGAAAACGCCGGCCAGCAGCGCGAGCACGCCAAAGAAGACGGTGAAAATTACTTCCGGCCGCCGCAACTTGCGGTAGTCCAGATTCATGACGGCCATCATTCCGCCAAGTCCGATCGCCAGCCAGAGAAGCTGGCGCAGCAGGAAGTGCGAGCCGTTGCCGTATTGGTCGCGCGCCGTGACGGCCGAAGCGCTGAACACCATGAGGGCGCCGATCAGGCACAAGGCCAGCGTCGAACCAAACATCCATCGGTCGGTCTGGAGTTGCCGGGGCATTTTGTCCTAAAGAAACCTCTCGTGCGGCCCCTTACGCCGCGTGTTTTTTTTCAAGTTCACGGACGAGTTGTTTGAAGACGCGCCCGCGCTGCTCGTAATTTTCAAACTGATCTAAGCTAGCGCAGGCTGGCGCCAGCAGGACGACGTCGCCGGGCCGCGCCTGCGCCGAGGCAATTTCCACGGCGCGAGCCAGCGTCTCCGCGCGCTCCACGGGGATGACCCCGGCAAGTTCCGCTTCGATCTTGTCGGCCGCGCTGCCGATCAACAGCGCCATGCGCGCGTGTCCGCGCAGCGCCTGGCGAAGAATCCCGTAGTCGCTGCCCTTGTCCTTGCCGCCCAGAATCACCAGCACATTCCCGGGAAACGCGTCCAGCGCCTTGAGCGTGGCATCGACGTTGGTGGCCTTCGAGTCGTTGAAGTACTCCACGCCGGAAATCGTGGCGACATATTCGATCCGGTGCTCCACTCCCGCGAAAGTGCGGACGCCCTCCGCAATCGCGGCCGGCTCCGCTCCCGCGAGCTTCGCGGCTGCGGCCGCGGCCAGAACATTTTCAATATTGTGGCTCCCGCGCAGACCAATGTCTTTGCGCACGACGAGAACGGTCTCCGTGCCGTCGCACCGGAAAACAATTTCATCGCCGCGAAGGTAGCAACCGCTAGCCACGCGTGTCACGCGGCTGAAGTAAAACACCCGCGGCCCGGCCGGCGCGTATTGCGGAGCCACGGCGTCGTCCGCGTTGATGACCGCGGCGTCTTCCTCCGTCTGATTTTCAAACATGCGGGCCTTGGCGCGGCCATAGGCTTCGATCGATCCGTGACGGTCCAGGTGATCCGGCGTAACGTTGAGAAGCACGGCAATGTCCGGACGGAACGCGGAAATGGATTCGAGCTGGAAGCTGCTGGCCTCGACCACCGTGAAACTCGCGTCGCTGGAAAGATCCACGCGCGAGATCAGCGGCGTGCCGATATTTCCCGCGACCTGCACGGGCAACCCCGCGATTTCCAGAATGTGGCCGATGAGCGAAGTGGTCGTGGTCTTGCCGTTCGAGCCTGTGATGCAAATGAGCCGCCCGCGCAAAAACCGCCAGGCCAGTTCGATTTCGCTCCACACGGGGACCCCGATGGCGCGCGCGGCGGCCAGCGCCGGCATCATCGGCGACACGCCGGGACTCGGCACGATCAAATCCTGCCGGACGAAAGTTTCCGCGCGGTGCCCGCCGAGTTCCAGAGTGACGCCCGCGGCGCGCAGCTTCGCCGCCGTTTCCGCGATTTCCAGTTCGGGCCGGGCCTCGGTTGCGGTGACGCGCGCTCCGCGCTCCGCGCAGAACAGCGCCGTGGCAATGCCCGTGCGGGCCAGTCCCACCACCAGCACCTGTTTGCCCGCGAGTTCGATGACCGGTTTCAAGGTCTACCTCAATTTGAGCGTCGTCAGTGAAAACAGCGCAAACACCAATGCCATGATCCAAAACCGCACGATCGTTTTCGATTCGCTCCATCCCCCCAGCTCGAAATGATGGTGCAGCGGAGACATCCGAAAAATGCGCTTCCCGGTCAAGCGGAACGACAACACCTGCAAAATGACCGAAAGCGCTTCCAGCACGAAGACGCCTCCGACAAAAAACAGCAGGATCTCCTGCTTGATGGCGACGGCAACCATTCCAATCGAGCCGCCCAGCGCGAGAGAGCCGACATCGCCCATGAACACTTCGGCGGGATGCGCGTTGTACCAAAGAAATCCGAGGGATGCCCCGACGAGCGCGCCGCAAAAAATCGTGAGCTCGCCGACTTGCGGGAGATGCTGGAGGTCAAGATAGGCCGAGAAGCGCGCAAAGCTGGTCACGTACGTTAAGACAGTGAGCGCTCCGGCGGCGACCACCACGCACCCGATCGCCAGCCCGTCCAGACCGTCCGTGAGATTCACGGCGTTGGACGATCCGACGATCACCAGCGCCACAAAAATCAAAAATGGGAAATAGGAAAGCCACCAAAAATATTGCGTGGAGAGAAGCGAATGAATGACCAGGTCCGGGTGAAAATTCTTGAAAAATGGCACGCTCAGTTGCGTGGAGTAGGTGCCAGCCACCGTCAGCAAGAGCAGAGCAATGGCCACACCGCAACTCGCGATAATCTGCAGGAAGAATTTGTGCTTGCCGGTCAATCCGAGATTTCTCTTCTTCATCACCTTGCTGTAATCGTCGATGAAACCGATGATCCCGAAAATGAGCATGGTGAGAACAGCGAGCCACACGTAGTCGTTTTCCAGATCGCCCCACAGCAACGTGGGAATGACCGTCGAGCCCACGATCAGCACGCCCCCAATGGTCGGCGTTCCGGCCTTGGCCTGATGGCTCTTCGGGCCTTCTTCCCGGATGAACTGCCCGATCTGCAGTTCGCCCAGACGCCGGATCACCCAGGGGCCGAGCACCAGAGTGATCAGCAGAGCCGTAATGCTGGCCATCGCCGTCCGGACAGTAATGTAGCGAAACACATTGAGCGCGTGAAAATAGGGCTGGAGCACGTGGTAGAAAAGGTAGAGCAGCATCTCAGGCACGCTCCTTGGGCGTGCCGCTCGCAACGGAAGCAGCCGGCTCGGCATTGGCGCGCGCGAAACGGGAATCGAGCGCTTCGACGATGCGTTCCATTTTCACGCCGCGCGAACCCTTCACCAGCAGAACGTCTCCCCGCTCGATCAAATTTCCCAGGAAAGCGCCGGCTTCCGCCGACGTCGCGCAAAATTTTGTCTGCGCGGCGGGATGGCCGGCTTCAACGGCCCCGCGAACGAAATTTTCCGCGTTCCCCTGCACGCCGATGATCCAGTCGAGTTTCCCTGTCGCCCCAGCCGCGCGTCCGGCCTCTCGATGCAGTTCGGCGGAAGCGGGACCAAGCTCCAGCATTTCGCCGGCCGCCAGGATGTGCCGGCCGGCCGCGGGCGTGCTGGTGAGCAGTCCGACCATCGCCGCCAGAGCCACGGGATTCGAGTTGTAGCAATCATTGATCACGGTAAATCCCGCGTCGTACTGCAGGACGCGGCCGCGCATTCCGGTGGCCTCCAATTTCGGAAAAATTTCCTTGGCCTCCGCCGCGCCCACGCCCCAGACGCTCGCCGCGGCCAGCGCCGCCAGCGCGTTTGAAATATTATGGCGCCCGGCAAGAGGCAAGCCGAGCCGCGCGCGGCCCTGCGGGCCCAGAAAATCGAATTCGCTGCCGTTCAACCCGCGGTCCTGAATATTTTCGGCGCGGAAATCGGCGCGTTCGGCGACACCAAACGTCACCACGCGCCCGGGAGCAACCTGCGCGAAACGCGCCACGAGCGGATCATCGGCATTCAGCACCGCGACACTTTCGCGCCCCGCGAGCCCTTCGATCAACTCGCGTTTGGCCAGCGCAATTTCTTCCACTGAGCTGAAAAATTCCAGATGTACCGGCGCGACACGCGTGACGACACCCACGTCCGGACGCGCAATTTCCGCCAGACATTTCAGTTCACCCGCGTGGGACATCCCCAATTCCACCACAGCGGCTTCGTCTGTTTCCTCCAGGCGGAGCAATTGCAACGGCAGCCCGTAC
>JBGQJJ010000159.1:0-4815 GCA_041498955.1 Terriglobia bacterium | reverse complement strand
GCTTGGACAAATCTTTCTGGGCCCTTCGTAGTGTTTCGCTCGGGAGCGGCAGTGTTCGCTTCGGGCGTGTGGCCGATCCTTCCGCATGTTTTCAGTTGAGGAAATCTCGCGATCGGATAAAACCATTGCAATATGTCAACGATGAATTGCTGGTTCAGGTTTTCGAAGTGTCCGAATCTTCCAGCCTTTGAGCGGGTCGGGGTTTCGACTTCCTTCCTGGGAAAAGATAAACCCTCCGACCTCTCGAAAACCACGAGGAATCGGGCAGTCCCACCTTCAACCACGGCTCAAGGCCCCGGCAACGTGTGTTATCCTTATCCTGTGGAGATCACCCTCAAAATCCCGGACGAGCTTGCACGGCAAGTCGCTCCCGAGGGGAGTGACCCGGCGCGGGTGGCGCTTGAGGCATTGGCCCTCGAAGGCTACCGCACCGAGCGATTGTCTGAGTCGGCCGTTCGCCAGATGCTGGGATTCGAGACCAGGATGGAAGTGCACGCTTTTTTGAAGCAGCATGGGGTTTACCTCCATTACGATATCGCGGATCTGGAACAGGATCAGGCAACCGCCGAAAAGTTGCGCGGAAGACTCCAAAACGAAAAGGCTTCCGGTAAGCCCCGCTTAGGATGATCGTTGTCGCCGACACCTCTCCGATCAATTATCTGATTCTTATCGGAGAGATTGAAATCCTCACGAAAATGTACGGCAGGGTTGTGATCCCGCGTGCGGTGCGCGAGGAGCTTCTGCGCCCTTCAGCGCCCGAGATGATTCGGAATTGGATGAGTCAACTGCCCACTTGGCTTGAAGTTCATACTCCCAAGAATGCCCCAGACGCATCGCTGACCGCGTTGGACCCAGGCGAGCGTGACGCAATCGTTCTTGCCGGCGAGCTCAAGGCCGATCAACTGATTGTTGACGACAGGCAGGGACGCCGCGAGGCCGAAAAGCGCGGCATCCCGGTTATAGGGACGCTCGGCGTAATACGGGAAGCTGCCATCCTTGGCCTACTGGACCTTCGGACCGCGGTGAAACGCCTTGAAGCCACAAGCTTTCACATCGCACCGGAAATCTTGACACGTCTATTGAAAGACCAACCTTAGTTCGCGCCGCCCATCGTTTTGTTGGTCACTTTATTTTCGAAATCATGCAGGCTCTCAGGCCCGTTGCACCAGGGCCATCATTTCGGGCGTGTAACGCTCTCCGACGACTGGAATCCGCGCGAGACGCTCCGCAATTTTCTTCCGGTCGCTCTCGGTCAGGCTTATCCGGAGCGCGCCCATATTCTCGTCAAGATAACGAAGGCGCTTTGTCCCGGGGATGGGCACCACGTCTTCGCCCTGGGCGAGCACCCAGGCCAGCGCCAGTTGTGCGGGCGTCGCGCCTTTTTCCCTGGCCAGCTCCTTGACCGCCGCAGCCAGCTTGAGGTTTTCTTGCAGCGCCTTCTCTCCGAAACGGGGATTCGTCCGCCGCCAATCGGTTGGGTCGAGATCTTCGAGCTTTTGGATTGCACCCGTCAAGAATCCACGCCCAAGAGGACTATACGGGACGAATGTGATTCCAAGTTCGCGGCAAGTCGCCAACACGCCGTTGGCCTCCACTTCACGCGACCACAACGAATACTCGCTTTGCAGCGCAGCGATCGGATGCACCTTCGCGGCTCGCCGCAGCGTTTCCGGACCGGCTTCGGATAGTCCGATCATTCGAACTTTTCCAGCCGAAACAAGCTTGGCCATTGCGCCAACCGTTTCCTCAATCGGAACTTTCGGATCCACGCGATGCTGATAGTAGAGATCGATAGTTTCGATGCCCAGCCGCTGAAGGCTCCCGTCGCACGCACGGCGGACATTCTCGGGCGAGCTATCGACGCTCCGGATTCCACCGGGACCGATACGGAAGCCAAACTTGGTCGCGACGATGACGCTGTCGTGAGGAACCTCGCGCAAGAAACGTCCCAGCAATTCCTCGTTCTTGTACGGACCGTAGATTTCAGCCGTATCCAGGAAGTTGCCGCCGAGCTCCAAATATCGGCGGAGAACTCCGAGTGATTCCTCGTCATCCGTCGGTCCATAGGCAAAGGACATTCCCATGCATCCAAGTCCAAGTGCGGAGACCTGCGGTCCATTCTTTCCCAATGTTCGGTATTCCATGTTTCCTCCCGCTGTGAGTTCCCTTGTAGGATGTTCCGGGGTTGATGAACGGTACGGCCCTTGGACGAAAAAGCTGGTCGGTGTCGCCGATACCTAGCCGGATGATCGAGCGAAAGGATTACGAATCGTAAGCCGTCCATCGATCGTTTGGCCATCCTGAAAATCTTCGGAATAGAGGATCGCACACCCGGCTTCGAGAGCGGCGGCGATCACTAGGGAGTCATAGATCCCATACCCGTGCCGCGCCGCAATCTTGAGCGCCGCCTCGTGCAATTCCATCGTGATGGGGAGCGGGGAAGGGCACAGAATGCGAAATGCATCGAGCGCTCCCATCACATCGCGCCAGGACATCGCAATTTTTCGCCGGGCTACGGACACAAATTCATTCAGGATCTGCACACTGATGGTTCCTCCTGAGGCGAGAAGATCCTCGGCCTGCGCGTTGCGCGGATCATCCAGCGCCACGGCATAGATCAGCACGTTCGTGTCGAAGAAAGCTTCAACGCGCATTGGCCTCTTCCCGGTCAATGACAAATCCAGGAGGCAACGGACGCCGGAGCTTGCGCAGGCGGGCCAGCGCCCGCTGTTTGCGTGGATCGCGGCGCACTTCGAAGACCCGCTCGCCGGCGATCCGAATCTCGATCTGGTCGCCTTCCTTGAGTTCGAGCGCGTCGACTACGGCCGAGGGTAGCCGCACGGCGAGGCTATTCCCCCATTTCGATACTTGCATTCGTCCTCCTAGATATACACTATAAGTGTATATCTAGGAGCGCATCTGCGCAACTCACTGCGCATCCCGCGAAAACGCTCTTCCGCTTCTGCCTCGTTTGAAAATGTCCGGGACGTAATCGCGGCGGCGCGATATGGAAATGCGGTCATGCGCGATTTTGCGCTCCTCAGAGGGGTTGCGGCCGCGCCACGCAGCCCCCGCATCCGTCGTGCGAAGGGTTATCAACTTCGCCCACCAGCCGCAGTCTTTGCGTTGCTCCCGCCACTCTTCCACGCCATAATTTTCAGGCAAGGCGAGCTTCCCGGGTCTCCCACCCATCTGGAGGCGCCTTCCAACACAGCTTGCTGATGAACAAAGACTCCACGCCTCGCGCGGATGCTCCGGCCGAATCGCCTTCGGCGCCCTTGGAACGCGACCAACTGGGCCGCCGCGAGCGCGGAGTCTGGCGCGCCGCTCTCCTGCTTCTCGGCACTCTGGCGTTGGCTTTCGCCGCAACCTCCTGGCAATCTGTCCGGTCCATGCCGCACAACCTCGTGGCGCTGCCCATAGGGCTCGTGGTTCTGGTGTTTCTATTCGTGGCCTATGCATGGAGCAAAACCAATGAAATCGCGGAGCTACGAGGACTCGTCCGCGGCATCGAGCAGCGCTCGAGCGCCGTTCACGATACCGACCAGCTCGATCAGCTCTTTTCCCTGATTTCCAGATCCCAGCAAGGGTATCGCGACCTCATCGATACCTTCGAGGACCTCTTATTTTCCGTTTCCAACGACGGAAAAGTTCTCACCGTCAACCGGAGCTTCGCCGACTTGCTCGGGCTTTCCTTTGCCGATGTCGTGGGCCGCTCGCTGGACGAATTCTTTGACCTTCCCGAAGCCAGCGACCGTCTGGCCCTGGAGCATTGGCTCCCGCGCTTCGTTCAGCGCCGGCGGTGGACCGGCGTGGTTCGCGCGCGCATCAAGCAGACGGGAGCGCTCCGTTATTTTGATTGCGTCCTGCACGCCATTGTGCGGGACGACGTGGTCCACGGCATCAGCGGCTTTGCGCGGGATGTAACCAAGGAACGCGAAAGCGAAACGCGCTTCACCGAGCTGTTTCAAACCCTGCGCGAAGGCGTTTACCTGGCGTCCGTGGACGACCGGATTACCGAGGTCAACCCGGCGCTGGCGCAAATGCTCGGCTTTGAAAATAAAGAAGACTTGCTCAACTGCGAAATCGCGTCCTTGTACCGCAGGCCCGAAGACCGCGCCCAAGAACAGAACCAGCTGAACGACCTGGGATTCTTGCGCGCTCATGAAATCACTCTGAAGCACCGGGAAGAGGGGCGCGATGTGGTTGCGGTCCACACGACCGCGGCGATCCGCGATCCCGCCGGCAAGTTTGTGCGCTACCAGGGAACCTTCGTGGATGTCACCGAGCAGCGCGAAATGGAGCGCCGCCTCCACCGCGAACAGGAATTCGCGGGACGTCTCATGGACAGCTTCCCCGACCTGGTCATCGCCCTCGATACCGATTGCCGGTACACGTTTGTCAGCCCCCAGATTTTCGAAATTCTCGGTTTCCGCCCGGAGGAAATGATCGGGAAGAGAATGGGAGGCCGGACGGATCCGGCGGACCGGACCGCGATGCTCGAGATGTTCGACGATTTGATTTTCAAACGGCTTTCCGAGGGCCAGATCGAGTACCGCACGCAGCACAAGAACGGCGCGTGGCGCGTGTTCCGCGCCTCCGCGCGTCCTCTCCATGACGAAACGGGGCGCATCACCGGCGTGATCGCTTCGGCGCGCGATATCACCGATCAGCAGCGGCTCCAGCAGCAGCTCATTCAGTCCGAGCGCCTCGCCGCCATGGGCCAGATGATCGCCGGCGTGGCCCATGAACTGAATAATCCGCTGACCGCCATTCTGGGCGTCACCGAATTGCTGCGCGACCAGGCCACCGACG
>JBGQJJ010000158.1:0-4837 GCA_041498955.1 Terriglobia bacterium | reverse complement strand
CGCTCAACAGAATCAACCCGGCGAAGCCCCGGCTACCGTCGCATCGCCGGATTCTCAGTCCCAGGGACAACCGGATTCTCCCGCGCAACAACAACCGGATGCTCAGCCGCAAGGACAGCCGAACCAAGCCACGCTCCCGCAGACGCTGACCTTGGCCGCGGGGACCGTGGTTCGAGTGCGTATTGACGAATGGCTCTCGACCGATCGCAACTTGACCGGCGATAGTTTCAGCGCCGTCCTCGATCAGCCAATCGTTGTGGATGGATGGGTCGTGGCGCGCCGCGGCCAGGCGCAGACGGGACGCGTCTCTCTTGTAAAGAAAGGCGGGCACGGCGGCGGAGCTTCCCAGTTGGGAGTTGATTTACCCGAGTTGACCCTGGTCGACGGCCAGCAATTGTCTCTGCAGACGCAACTGTTCCAGACTTCGGCCGGCACTTCCCATGGCCAGGACGCAGCCGTCATTGGTACGACGACTGGCATGGGCGCATTGATTGGGGCTAGTGCAGGCCGTGGCACCGGCGCCGCGATCGGCGCTGGAATCGGCGCAACCGCCGGAATTATCGGCGTGATGTCCACGCCGGGCAGGCCCACCGTGATTTCTCCTGAAACCGTCCTTTCCTTCCACTTGCAAGCGCCCGTGACGATCTCGACGGAGAAAAGTCAATTTGCCTTTCAGCCGGTGACGCAGTCCGATTACGATTCGCGCTCACCTCAAAGCCGCCCGCGCATGGCGAGGCCGGGCCCGCCGCCTCCGCCTTACTATCCTTACCCCTATGCGTATCCATACGCGTATGCCTATCCGTATCCATATTCCTACTATCCAGCGCCCTTTTTCGGATTTGGATATTACGGAGGCTACGGCAGATTTCGCGGCTTCCGAAGGTAGCCCGGGAACGCCAATCTCCCCGCCGCGGCGGGCGGTTTGCAGCCCGCCAATCGGGAGATTGGCGTTCCCGGGGAAAATTAACCGCGTAGAGCTGCATTTTCCTTATCGCGTGCCGCTGTGATGGCTCGCCAAGCCCGCAACGTTTCCCCGACCGTCCATGCTTGCGCGATGCAGCCGTTCGGTGTGAACGGCGGATCACCGTCAAAAATTTCGCTGGCCGTGCCAAGACCGGCGGCCTTGATGTGGCCAAACATCGGCTCCAGAAAAGACATCGCTTCGCCGGCA
Organism: Terriglobia bacterium; assembly: GCA_041498955.1. Lineage (GTDB taxonomy): Bacteria > Acidobacteriota > Terriglobia > Acidiferrales > UBA7541 > Palsa-360. The sequence continues at coordinate 3,666 of JBGQJJ010000158.1, read as the reverse complement.
TTTTTGTACACGCGCAAATGAGCCAGCGCGAACGGACCGAGAAGCCATCCCCACACGGTGCCCTGATGGTAGGCTTCATCCCGCTCTTCGGGGCTTCCAGCGTAGCGCCCTCGGTAACCTGCCTCATTCCGCGCGAGGCTGCGAAGCCCGAACGAAGTGAGCAGCTCGCGCGCGCACACATCTACAACGGCGCGCTGCTGTTCCGGTGTGAGAGCGGTTTCGGGCAGCGAGACCGCAAGAATCTGATTGGGCCGCAGCGCGGCGTCTTTGCCATCGGGGCTTCCAGGCGCGTCGATCACGTCGAAGCAAAATTGCTTTTCGGAGTTCCAGAATCGCGCGAATCCCGTTCGAGTGCGCTTCGTTAGATCTTCGTACCGCGCCGCATTCCGGCCCAGGGCTCGCGCGAATCGCGCCATCGCCGCCGCGGCATTGAGCCACAGCGCGTTCACTTCGACGGGTTTCCCGATGCGCGGAGTCACGACGCGGTCCCCGACCTTCGCATCCATCCAGGTGAGTTGCACGCCCGGTTCGCCGGCGTAGAGCAAGCCGTCCGCCGGATCGACGTGGATTCGGTAGCGCGTGCCGCGCACGTGGGCGTCCACGATACCATCGAGCACGGGATACAATTCGTGCAGCAGGCCAATTTCGCTGGTCGCTTCAAAATACTGGCGCACCGCCTCGAAGTACCACAGCGTTGCATCCACCGTGTTGTAGACAGGGGCCGCACCGGCACGCGGAAATTGATTGGGCAGCATGCCTTCGCTCACGAAGCGGGAGAACGTTCGCAGGATATTGCGCGCCAGCCACGGCCGTCCTGTCGCGAGGCACAATCCCGGCAGCGCAATCATGGTGTCGCGGCCCCAGTCGCTGAACCAGGGATATCCCGCCAGGATTGTCTTCGCATCCGCAGCGCCATCGAGAGGGCGCGCCGCAATGAACTGGTCCGCCGCGAGAACAAGTTGTTGGACTGCCGGCGAAGGCGCATGAGCAGTTCCCACGTTTGCCGCGAGGAAACGGTCGAGCAGCGCGCCCGTTTCAAACTGGCGCTTCACAAACGCAGCCTCGCCGATGAGAGAAGGCGCCGCCGCCGTGCTCGCGACAATCGTGAGCGATCCTCCCGGCGCAATCGTCGCCCGAAACTCCCCCGCGAAAAAGTGGTCGGTGTGGTCCGGAAGCCCGCGCGCCCGCTCGGCGGCAAGATCGAAATTGCGGTACCACTCGTTGGCCGGCCGTGCTGCCGCCGAGTCGCTCAATATATGAAACGGCGTCGCGCCATCGAGGGCCACTACCTTCAATCCGTGCTCGATCGGCGTGACCTCCATCGGTCGGGTCCTGCCGACCGTCACGCAGTGCTCATCGCCATAGTCCGCCAGCACTTTGATCGACAATTCAACGGGAGAGCTGGCGCGCGCGAGTCGATACAGGACGTACGTGGTGTTCGCTCCGGATTGCATGAAGATTCTCTTTTCGAGCAGCGCATCGGCCAGGGAAAAAGTCCAGACGGGAGTCGTCCCTTCTAAATGGAATCGCTCGATGTTGCGGTACCCTTCCGGAGCCACCGTCCCGTCCGCCCAGCGATTCGTGAAAAGCGCAAACTCCTGGGATGCGTACCGCGCCGTTTCATCGAGTTTCGCGACGAGGAGAGTTCGGCCGAGGGGCGGTTGAAGCGCGGCTGTTAAAAGCCCGTGGTAGCAACGCGTCTGGTGGCCTGCAATCGTGCCGAAGGCGTAGCCGCCGATGCCGTTGGTCACCAGCCACTCGCGCGATTCCGCGGCGCGCAGGTCGTTACAAATTTCGCGCCCGAAATCGACCTCGGTGGGAAACGCCGGCGCGGATCGATCTGCAGGGGGCTTCACAGGGGAATCATGGAGCCTGCGTAGGGTTTTGGGCCAGAAAAAAATTGGTTCTTCTCCCATCCTGGCGTGATTCGAGCGCCCCAACTTATGCACGTGTTAACCCACGGAATGGACTGCCAAACCAGCGAGGTATTCGCGCAATGTTCTGAAATAAATAGGCTTGGTAAAGCAGGTATCACAGCCTGCTTCCTGGATGCTCTTCAGCTCTTTGAAAGAACCTAACCCTGTCACAGCGGCAATCGGCAGATGTGCGAGATGCCTTTGCTTGCGCGCCCAGTGAACCAGCGTGAGCCCACTCTTATTCCCTAAGTGAATATCCACGAGAACGACGTCCGGCAGGGGTTCCGTCGCAATGCCTACGAAACCGCCTTCCAGTGTCTCCGCGAGGATTGCTTCGTGACCCTCGGATTCGAGCCAGTGCTTCAGGAGTTCGCGATACGAGGCATCGTCGTCCACCACAAGAATCCGTTGCTTCATTCAGGTTCCTTTTGTTTAGGCAGAGCCACAGCCGTCGAATCGCATGCCCAATCACGGCACACCCATCCTGTCAATCTATCGACCTAATTGAATTAAGACTTGAATCGAACCAGGAAGACCAAAGTGATGAAGGTCACATTCAATCTGGAACGGATCGCCGACGTTACTTGGGGTTGATTCGTGCAACGGGAATCGGTTCCGCATTCTCCGCGCCCGATTCCAGCTTGGCAGCCCACTCTGAAAGATGATCGAGCGAGTTTTCGTGCGTGCGGTCGAGATGGAGGGGTGTAATGGAAGCCGCGCCATCGAAGATTGCCGCGTAATCGCTTTTCGGATCGATCCCTTCGATGTGCTCTTGCTCGTGGAGCCAGTAGAAGCTGCGCCCGCGCGGGTCGGTGCCTTCCTGCAACACGTTTCGCGTCACTTTCTTGGATTGCCGGGTGACGCGCACGCCGCCGTTCCAGACCAGCGGCACGTTCACATTGAGAAGAACGCCCTGCGGCATGCCCTCGGCCAGCGCCAACTGCGCCAGTTCCCGCGCGAATTTCGCGGCCTGCTCGAAGCGGAACCCTCTGCCCTTGTGCGCCACCGACAAGGCAATCGCCGGGATGTGATTGATCGCCGCTTCCATCGCCGCGCCCACCGTCCCGGAATAAAAAATGTTTTCGCCGAGATTCCCGCCGCGATTGATTCCGGAAATCACCAGGTCCGGCCGGTTGGGCAGCAACTTATTGAGCGCCAGGATCACTGAATCCGCCGGCGTGCCCTCGACCGCCCATTCGCGCTCCGCAATTTGTTCCCAGAAGATCGGCTGCCGCAGCGTCAGCGACTGCGCGGACGCGCTGCGCTCATGGCTCGGCGCGACCACGCTGATCGTCCCCAGCCCTTCGACCGCCTGGACCAGCGCGCGCAAGCCCTCCGCTTGAATCCCGTCGTCGTTCGTAATCAGAATATGCGCCATAGATTTCAGTAGAACAGGCTTCAGCCTGTTTGGTTTTGATTTTAGTCAGCTCGAAACGGCAGACAGGCTGAAGCCTGTCCTACTCGCCGCCTAGCCTATTTCTTGCAGGCCCGGGAATGTTCTCGGAGGCCTCTCTCTGCGTGCGCGGAAATGTGGCTGGTCACCCAATCCGTGTCCTAGCGGCAGAATGACCTTCATCCCACCCTACTTACACATTTTAACAATAACTGCGACAAGCCAACAAGCTGCGGAGATATGGCGGTTTCCTGGGCTGCGACGTGTGAATGGCAGGACTGAAAAGGGCAACAAGTACGAAGAAATGGTCGGGACGACTGGATTTGAACCAGCGACCTCACGCACCCCAAGCGTGCG
>JBGQJJ010000157.1:0-4852 GCA_041498955.1 Terriglobia bacterium | reverse complement strand
TGCAAGGTCTACCACGTCGATCTCTACCGCATAGAAAGCTTTCATGACCTCGAATCTCTCGGCTTGGAGGATGCCCTCTCCGAAAAGGCCATCGTAATCATCGAGTGGCCCGAGCGATTCACGTTCCGCACGGATTGGCCCGCAATTGAAATCCGCCTCGATCACGCGGGCGGGGATTCCCGTCGAATTGCCATTTTAGGTTTGGTGGTGTAGATCGAGTTGACCTGAAAAACCGCACGTTAAAAACCAAACGGCGCGGCACCCAAGTTCAAATTCACCCCAATTCTGGCCGCCACTAAAATGTCCGATCTGCTGTTAACAAGTTGGCTGCGCCTCCTTGTTCGCGCGTTACCCCCTTGCTAACCTGAAAGTGAGCCTAGCGCAGCCCCCAATGCCTGAACGCACGTCCATGCTCACCACCGGTACGCCCGCGCGAGTTAACCTGAGGTCATACTCGGCGGAGCTTCCCCTCGGCACTCTGGCCGTCGGGGTCGACAACATCCATCATGACGTTTTCCTGAGCCCCACATTTGTGGAGACGACCGAGGCTTACTTGCTGGAATTCATCCGGCAAACCGCCAATCTCCCCTTTCTGGCCCAGTCCGACCGCTTGCAGGCCAACCGGCGGCAAACCGCGCGCCGCGAGACCGACCGCAAAGCCGCGCGCGCGCCCGAGGCTCCTTCCTGGAAACGGCAACTTTCCGATCTTTTGCACGGCGGGCTTCAACAGGCCAAGTACGAGAAAAATATTGAGATCGATCTTCTGCTTCGCGTGACTTTATTGAAGTACTTGACGCAGGAGATCGGCACGCAGTTCGCGAACCTCCTGCTGGAAGCCAAGGAGTGGATCCGGGGACGCGGTACGCATTTCGATCATACCGAGCAGGCCCATGTGATCAAGGCGCGCATCGCCGAATTGCAGGCGGACCGCCGCAATCTGTTTCGGACCGTGGGCCAGCACGTGTTTCAGGCGATTCAAGAGATCGAGGAGAACGGGCTGGCGAGGTCCCGGAAGGCGCTGTTCGGCGACGAAGGCTCGACGACCGCTTACGATATTTTGAGCAACCGCCTGGCCTTCGTCGAAGGCGGCAAGGACGACGTGCTGTTTCTCGAGCAATACATCCTGCTCGGAAATTATTTGCGCGATCAGGACCGCTTCGAGACGTTCGACGCTGTCCTGCTCGATTTCCTGCGCGAGTCCGTCCTGGCCGGGGATCAGGGAAACGACCTCAACGAATCGTGGCGCGGGCACCAGAAACTTGTGGACGGCGCAGTGGCGTACCGCGCGGAAATCGCGCGCCTGGAGGCGGAGCGCGCCGCCCTCTCGCGCAAGCTGGAACGCTCCGAAAGCCTGATGGGGCGCGTGGGATTGGGCTCCGATCCGGCAACCCTCCGCGCGTCCATCTCGGATGTCGAGAAGCGCCTGCGCCATGCGCAGCACAAACTGGAAGAAGCAAATCCCCGTATTGAAGCGTCCCGCGGCGAGGCGGATTACCTGGCCAAGCAATATCAGGAACGCCTGGGCGACTATTTGAACCAGCCGGAAAACGCGCGTCGCCTGTTTGACCCGGCCGCGCCGGGCGAGCCGCGCGGAAACCCAGCCGAAATGCGCGGGCGATTGCTCGAGGAATTAATCGCCCGGCTCGAGCAGCGCGATTTACTGGTGCACATTCTGGCCAGCTACCAGTTGCGGAACATCTGCCATGACTACTGCCCGCCGATCCACCTGCAGCAATTGAAAAAAGCCCTGGTGTCGCGCGAGGAATTCAAGCGCGTTGAGGATATCCTGAAACAGTTCCCGGCGCGGCAGTATTCCGTGCAGCGCATCGAAGAACTCTCCAAGAAAATCCGGAAAATGCCGCGCGAAGAGGTGCGCGCCGTCGTCCTCCGCTTCGCCGAGGACTTCATGCGCCTGCGCCGCGATACGCGCAATTTCGAGCGGCTGAGCGCGGCGATGGAGCGCGTCCATCTGGTGCGCAACGAGCGCACGCGCGAACTTTCCGAGATGAACCACAGCCTGTACGAGTTCCTGCTGACCGAGGAAGCCCGGCCGGCGGAAGACCGCGTGGTCTCCCACACCATCATCAAAGCGGATGTGCGCGGTTCGACGAAGATCACGCAGGAACTGCTCGCGCGCGGGCTCAATCCCGCATCGCTCTTCAGCTTGAATTTTTACGAACCGGTGAAGCGCATCCTCGAACGCTATGGCGCGGCGAAAGTGTTTATCGAGGGCGACGCGCTGGTGCTGGCGATTTACGAAACCGAATCCAATCGCGTGCAGCAGCGCGCCGTATCGAAAGCCTGCGCGCTGGCGCGGCAAATTCTGGCCGTCTCCTCCGCGTACAATGAGCGGCCGGATTCGGCCGACCTGCCCCGGCTGGAGCTGGGCGTCGGGATCGCATATCAGGGATCCCCGCCGACGTATTGGATGGACACCGATTCGCGGATCATGATTTCGCGCGCGCTGAACCTTTCGGACCGGCTTTCGAGCTGTTCCAAAGCCGCCAAGCGCATGCTGTCCGAAAATCCGTCGCAATTTCGCCTGTTCCTCTTTCAAACCATGACCGAGGGCGTGGCCGAGGACGAGGCCGACGAATTCCTCATTCGTTTCAACCTGAACGGCGTGGAATTGAACGACGAAGGTTTTCAAAAGCTGCAGGAAGAAATCTCCCTGACGCCGCTGGAAGCGGAATGCGTCATGCCCTGGGGCAAGGAACGCGTTGAGTTCTTCTACGGAGAAACGCCGGTAGGCGAGGGTCTCGAGCCCGTTCTGATCCGCCGCGGATTCGTAAGACAAATGTTGCCGGGCGGCAAAATTGGAGAGGCCGGCTCCCGTCCCTATTACGAAGTTTGCGTCCACCCCAAGGTAATGGAACTCGTCGAACACCTCGCGGCCTCAGCCGCGGCTCTGCGCGAATGAAATGGCCAGTGAAATGGTAGGATGATGCGAGGGGTCTGAACCGCCGAGTCTGAGCCATTCATGAGCAGAAGCAAAACCAAAACCAAGCCAAAAAAGTTTACCGCCGGCGGAGAAGCGAGGCGCCGCGCGCGCGAACTCGCAGGATCACCGCCCGCCGCGCGAGTGATCCCCGACAAGCGCCTGAAGCCGCCCAAGCACAAGAAACGCTTGGAAGAGAGCGACAGGTAGCACAGCCACTCTTGGCTGTGTGGTTTTCGCCGCTTTCACACATCCATGCGCCATCGTCAATCGCAAAACCCGCACAGCCAAGAGTGGCTGTGCTACTAGTGAATATGCCGCGTCTTCTTCTGCATGTAATCCATCAGCAGGTATTGGCCGAGGGTGTAGGGCGTGGTGAAGTAGGCTTTGCCGCGGCATAGCTCGGTCACTTTTTGCACGAAGTGGACGAGGCTATAGTCGCTAGCCAGCATGAATGTGTTGATCAAAATTCCGGAGCGGCGGCAGCGGCCCACGTCGTCGTGCGTTTGCGTGACCACCAGCGGATCGAGGCCAAACGCGTTTTTGTAGATGCGCCCGTCGTCCAGCGTGAGAGCCGAAGGCTTTCCGTCGGTGATCATCACGATCTGCTTCATGTCTTTTTTCTGGCGCGACAGGATGCGGCGCGCGAGGCGCAGGCCTTCGCGCGTATTCGTGTAGTACGGGCCGACTTGCACGCGCGCCAGTTCGCCAAGCGGCATTTCTTCCGCGGAATCGTGGAACAGCACGAGGTGCAGCGAATCGCCGGGATATTGCGTGCGGATCAGGTGCGATAGCGCGAGCGCCACTTTCTTGGCCGGCGTGAAGCGGTCCTCGCCGTAGAGAATCATGCTGTGGCTGCAGTCGAGCATGAGCACCGTGGCGCACGAACTTTGATACTCGGTTTGATGGACCATCAAATCCGGGTAGTCGAGTTCAATCGGAACTTTCGAGCCCTCGCGCCGCACGGCGTTGAACAATGTCGCGCTGATATCGAGATTCAGCGTGTCGCCGAATTCATAAGGGCGCGAGATGCCGCCCGACTCGACGCCCGTCGCCAGATCGCGTGTGTCGTGGCGGCCGAAGCTGCTCTTGCCAAGCGATCCCATCAAATCCTTGAGCGTCTTGAATCCCAAAAAGTCGATGGTCTTGTCCGTGATCTCAAAGCGCGCTTCGTTTTCCCGGTCGCGGTCGCGCCCCTGGCCGATTTGCCCGCGCGGCGTTTTGTCCGGCGGCGCGGTCACCTGCGGCTGCCCCGTGACGTATCCCTCTTGCATCAGACGGTCGATCAGCTGGTCGATCAGCTCTTTCATCTTCGCGTCCATCTGCTCGGGAGTGCCGTCCAGCAAATCTTTCAATTCCTGATTGGGAAGCAAATCGCCTTCCTCGAGCGCGCGCTGGATCGCCTGGCGCAACGCTTCCATCGACTTTTCCGGGTCCATCTCGGACATGCCGTAGAATTGCGATTCATAGCCGCTCTGGAGGAAAAAGTCGGACAGGCGTTTCACGAGTTCCTGCAGGTCCACGCCATCGGCCGGTTCGCCCGTGTATTTCGTGTAGCGGATGTATTTCGTCATAAACTTTTGCTCACGAACTAGTGGAACCTGTTGAATGGCCGCCAGAAAACCCCCGCCTCTGAAGAGGCGGGCTACAGCAAATCTCCGCTGTTTGCCCCTTAATTAAACTGGCGCCGCGGCGGGCGAGGCTGCTGCTCGCGCGGCTCGGGCGCCTTGGGGCGCTCCGCGTGAAAGCCGCGCTCTTCATTGCGGCTGATGCGCTTGTGCGCCCACAGCCCTTCGAGAATGAATTCCGCCGCTGCCGCCATTCCGGCCGGGCCGCTGCGTCCATCGGCTCCCAGACGATCAATCTGGTCCATCAGGCCCTGAATCTTCTTGAGCTGCGATAATGCCTCCGATG
>JBGQJJ010000156.1:0-4857 GCA_041498955.1 Terriglobia bacterium | reverse complement strand
TTGAAGCTGGACATCGACACGAACGTGAACCAGGCGGCTATCACGCCCGAGAATTTTCGCGGCGTGGATGTGGCCATCGAATTTTCGACGCCGCACACGGCGGTGGCGAATCTCGAGCGGCTCTGCGCCATCGGCGTTCCGACCATTGTGGGCACGACGGGTTGGTACGGCGAGATGGAACGCGTGCGAGGGTTTGTCGATCAGAGCAGTGTGGGCGTGGTGTGGAGCCCGAACTACTCGATTGGCGTGAACGTCTTTCGCCGCGTGGCCGCCGAGACCGCGCGCCTGCTTGCGGGCCAACCGGAGTACGGCGCCTGGGCGTGGGAAGTGCATCACACGACGAAGAAAGACGCGCCTTCGGGAACGCTGCTCCAATTGATCGAAGAAATGCAGCGCGCGGGATACACGCGGCGGATCGACGCGAGCTCGAATCGCGCGGGAGCGAATCCGGGGACGCACGAAATCGGGTTTGACTCGCCGGCGGACACAATCACGCTGCGGCACACGGCGCGCAGCCGCGAAGGATTCGCGCGCGGAGCGCTGAAGGCCGCGCAGTGGGTGATCGGCAAACGCGGGCTGCACGAATTTGGAGAAGTGATTTTTGCAGACGACGCGAAAGCGATGCGCCGCCCGGCAAGTTAAGAATAAGAAGAGGTGGCAACCATGTTTCGAGGATTCGTGGGTTGTGGCACGGCGCTGGTCACTCCGTTCCAAAAGGATCTCTCTCTCGACGAAGCGACGCTGCGGGTTCTAGTCCGCCGTCAGATCGCGGGCGGGATTAATTTTCTCGTGCCGTGCGGCACGACGGGCGAAAGCCCCACGCTGTCGCGCGAAGAGCACTTGCGCGTCGTGGCGATCACGCTCGAAGAGGCCAAGGGCAAGGTGCCCGTCCTCGCGGGCGCGGGCGGTTACGACACGCGTCACGTCATCGAAATGGCGCGCGAATGCGAGCGGATGGGCGCGGAAGGAATTCTGTCGGTCACGCCGTATTACAACAAGCCCACGCAGGATGGGCTCTTTCATCATTTCAAGGCCATCGCGGGGGCGATTTCGCTTCCCATTATTTTGTACAACGTCCCGCCGCGCACGAATGTCAACATCGATCCCGCAACCGTGCGCCGCCTGTCCGAGATCGAGAACATCATCGGCGTGAAGGAAGCCTCTGGAAATATTTCCCAGATCACGCAGGTGATCCAGCAAGTTCCGGAAGAATTTCTCGTGCTCTCGGGCGATGACGCATTGACGCTGCCGCTCGTGGCCATGGGCGGCCGGGGAATTATCTCCGTGGCGTCGAACGAAATTCCCGCGGAAATGACGCGCCTCGCGCAGTTGTGCCTGGCGGGAAATTTTGCGGAAGCGCGCGCCATGCAGCGCAAGTGGTTGCCGCTGCTCGAAGTAAATTTCATCGAGACGAATCCGGCTCCCGTGAAGGCGGCCATGGCGGAGATGGGGCTGCTCGAACCGGTGTTCCGTCTGCCGCTTGTGCCGCCGCGCCCGGAAAATCTCGCGAAGATTCGCACCGTCCTGGAATCGCTCGCGCTTCTGGAAAGGGTCCACGTTGCCAACCGCAGCTGACAGGCTTGAAAAGCAAATCGAAGCGTTGTTTGACGCCAAGCCCGCGCGCTATACCGAAGAAGACCACCAGCTTTTTCGCGCGTTCAAGGAAGAACTGAACGCGGGGCGCATCCGCTCCGCCGAGCCCGACTCTTCGCATTCCACCGGGTGGCGGACCAACGCGTGGGTGAAAAAGGGAATCCTCGTGGGCTTTCGCATGGGAGCCACTGTGGACATGTCGGTGGATTCCGCGAAGCAGCCCTTCTTTGACAAGGACACGTACCCGGTACGGCATTTTTCGACAGCTGATGGCGTGCGCATTGTGCCTGGTGGATCGAGCATCCGCGACGGCTGCTACATCGGACGCAACGTTGTGTGCATGCCGCCGATGTTCGTCAATGCAGGCGCGTATGTTGGCGATGGGACAATGATCGATTCGCATGCCCTGGTCGGAAGTTGCGCGCAGGTCGGGCGCAGTTGCCACATCTCGGCTGCGTCGCAGATTGGCGGCGTTCTCGAACCCGTGGGCGCACTGCCGGTGATTATCGAAGATGAGGTCCTTGTCGGCGGGAACTGCGGCGTCTATGAAGGAACGATCGTGAAGCGCCGCGCCGTACTCGGAACGGGAACGATCCTCAATCGTTCGACGCCGGTCTATGACATCGTGCGCGGAAAAGTATACGCGGCGAGCGATACCGAACCTTTGATTGTGCCGGAGGAAGCTGTGGTGGTCGCCGGTTCGCGTTCCATTTCGCGCGGCATGGGCAAGGACTGGGGAATTTCGCTCTATACGCCGGTCATCGTCAAATACCGCGACTCCAAGACCGACGCGAAAATTCAACTCGAAGACTTGTTGCGATAGCGCATAAAAGACCCCGCCTCTGAAGAGGCGGGCTACAATAACTTTCGTCAGGATTGTTGTAGCCCGGGTCTTCAGACCCGGGGTTTTTCTCCGGCGCTACTTTGTCGCCAGGATTACAGTAGACGGCGGGGGCACGGGAATGGTCATCACTTTGCGGAAGCCGGCGGCCTTCAGCCAGGAACGATATTCTCGCAGCGTGAAGACGTTTCCTTCCTCGGTTTGCAGGAGCATGGTCAATCCAAACAGTACAGGCATCGCCGGGCCCGTGCGCGTGTCGTTCGGGACAAATTCCCCGATCAGCAGTTTCCCGCCGGGACGCAGCGCCTTGTAGGATTTCCGCAGAAGCTCCTTCCCGTGCTTTTCGCCTTCCGCGTGGATAATGTGGCCGAGGATCACCAGGTCGTACGTATCGCGCCCGAAGTCCGCCACCCGCATGTCCCGCTCGAGATATTCGTACCGATCGGCTACGCCGAGTTTTTCGGCGAACCCACGCGTGATTGGTGTAAGCTCCGGGAAATCCAGGGTGTCTACCCGTGCTTGAGGAATGGCCAGCGCAAATGCCAGCGACCATGCGCCTGAGCCGGAGCCAACGTCCAAAATTTTATAGATTTTGAGTCGCTCCTTCTTTGGAAGACTTGAAACCGCAATGGTAGATGCGGCAAAGCTCCCTGGAAAAATACTCGCCACCAATTTCGGAAAAAACTCTTTACCTGCCTCCGGGGCGTCCACAGTCTCAGCCGGATGGCCGCTCCTGACCGCTTCCGTCAGGTTCTTCCAGGAGTCCCAAGTGAGCGAAACGGAGTGAGCTGTCGCGCCCACGTACGCTCTTCCCCCGGGCACGAGAAACGCGGCGGAAACGGGCCGGAGGCTGTACCGGCTGCCGGTCTTGCGCAAATAGCCCATCGCTGAGAGGGCATCGAGCAGGGAGGCCATGCCGCGCGGTGAAGCTCCGGCCGCTTCGCCAATTTCCTTCACGGTTCGCTTCCCCGCGGCGATTTGGCTGAACACGTCCAATTCAATCGCAGCAACCAGCGATCGAGCTCTCCATGCCCCCGTGAGATCTTCCATGACCATAGCCGGCGAGAGATGTTTCCTCTTTGTACTCCGTGGCATGAGTCCCTTCTCCTGAAAAATAGAATTTCCTGCTTTCCGACGTTAAATCGAAAAGTCGCAACCAGACTATGTGTACCGGTCAGGCAGAGTCAACGGGAATTCAGTCCGTCTCCGCAATGACCGCCTTTAGAAAGGGCCATGCCTGACTCAAAAAGCCGCAAAGGTATTTGCCGCGCCGACAATGGCTAAATTCTAAGGGAAATGCCTTTAAACTCTGATATAGTTGTTTTGTTTTATATGGGAGTCGGGGGTTTTTCTTCACCTTCCGGGGTGCTGGGAATGTTTGCCCCTCGTGACTTCATCCGGTCCTCACCATCGCCATCAAGCGATCTGAATCCGGCCATTGATGCCGCGCGCTCTGCAGATTCCCACTCTTGGAAAGAGAGAAAATTATGAAGAACGTGTTTGTCGGGAACATGAATTTTCAAACGACGGAAGCGGAGCTGCGCGCCCTCTTTGAACCGTTCGGGCAGGTCACTCGGGTTCACATCGCCATGGACCGGGAAACGGGAAGAGCCCGCGGGTTCGCATTTGTCGAGATGCCCAACGATGAGGAAGCCACAAAGGCAATGTCAGGCCTGGACGGCAAGGAAGTCGGCGGACGAGCACTGAAGGTCAATGAGGCGCGGCCCAAAGCCGCATCCGGTGGCGGCGGGCCGCGCGGAGGTGGCGGGAGCGGAGGCAGTGGCGGCTTTGACCGCGACCGCGACCGCGATCGGGATCGCAACCGTGGCGGCAGCGGCGGCCGGGGCGGAAATTCCCGCCAGGGTGGCCGGTTCTCGACCGAGGATTATCGCGACAGTCCCCGACAGCCTCGCGAACCTCGCTGGTAACGCGCAACACGCTCTTTCACAACCCTGGCCGCCCGCTCGCGCTTCCACATAAGGAGATTAGTATGGCTACGTCGAAATCCACGTTTCAGAAGCGCCAAAAAGAAATGAAAAGACAGGAAAAGCAGCGCATGAAGGCGGAACGCCGCGCGCAGAAAAAACTGGTTGGCCGTCAAGATGCTGATTTTCCGATGGAACCCTTGACGGGCCCCATCGTCGATCCCGATCTCGTTTTTCCGGAATCGGACGACGAGGCTTAACCGGACCGGGATTTTCGTGGCGCCGGCGTCCCGCCGGCGATTTTCTGGTGTCCAAACATCTCAAAAACGCCGGCAAGACGCCGGCGCCACGAGTTGGTCAGAAATGGCTGGATTCGCTGCTCGAACCTCCAGAGTCCGCGGGCCCCGAAGAAATTTTCCCCCACGCCGAACGCCTCCAGTTTTCCACGAAGCGGTGACCCACGCCCCAGGAGGGAAGCGGCATCAGCAAGCGCAACGA
>JBGQJJ010000155.1:0-4902 GCA_041498955.1 Terriglobia bacterium | reverse complement strand
CTGCGCGGTGGCGCGCACCGGATCGAGAATGGTCTCGACGCGCCAGGGTTTCAGTCCTTCGGCAATTTGGTCGGGATACTTGGTGGGATCGGCCGCGGCCTCGACGGCTTTCGGCGTTTGATAGCCGGAGGCCTGATGATTCCCGTGGCCGGTTTTCTGGCCTCCCCAGCCGTTGATCACAATTTGCGGGCGCAACATGCGGATGACGCGGACCATGTCTTCCAGCTCGACGCCATTCCATTTTTCGAGCGTTTCCTCGAGCGTCTTTGAAAATCCGAAATCGACGACGCGCGTGAAATAAAGATGCGGCCCTTCGACATTCATCGCCGCGGAAAGCTCGGAGCTGCGCAGGATGCCGAGTTGCGCGCCCTGTTCGGGGCCGATGGCGTTCTGGCCGCCCTCGCCGCGGTTCAGCGTCAAGAGCGTCGCGTCGGTGCCCAGGGCGTGAGGCAGATAAGTGAGCAGCGTGGAGGCTTCGTCATCGGGATGGGCCACGGTGAACAGGACGCGCGTCACCACGCGCGCTTTCTGGATCGATTCGAGCGTGTCCGCGACGCTTTGGCCGCGGCCCGGCGCGGGAGCTTCTTGCTGCGCGGCAACTCGCGTCAGAATGAGGGTCGACGCACAGAGCACAGCCAGCAGCCAGAGCAGCCCAAGTTTTCGCCGGCGTTTCATTGCTGCGCCTCCGCGCCCACAGCGAATGGCCATATCCGCCGGTAGCGCGCCTGAATCATGTACGTCAGAATACCCAAAGCGATCACGCCGAGCCCTCCGAGGGCGAATCTCCATCCCGTGGAATAAAACAATGCGACCCAGCCCAAAATCGCCAGCGCGGCCGGCCAAGGATAGAGCCACATCTTAAATGGAAGCCGCTCCGGAGGCCAGCGCCGCCGCAAGATCATCACGCCCACTCCCTGGCTGATGAACTGCACGATCAGCCGCACGGCGATGATGGCCTTGATCACGCTGGATAGACGGAACAGCACGCTGAACGCAAGCGACGCCGCGCCCATAAACAGAAGCGACACATATGGAAAATGTTTCTTGGGATGCACGCGCGCAAAGACCGGGAAGAAATTGCCATCCTCGGCCGCGGCAAAGGGCACGCGCGAATAGCTGAGCAGCGTGGTGAACAGCGAGGCGAACGCAATCCACAAAATCATGATCGTGGCGAACGCGGCGGCGCGCGCGCCGTACAGCCGCTCGACGAACGTGCTTACGATATACTGCGAATTTTGCGCCTCGCGCCACGGCACGACGCCCAGGATGCTGGTCTGCATCGCCAGATACAGCACGGCGATGCCCGCGATCGACAGCAGAATCGCGCGGGGGATGTTGCGCTCGGGCTCGCGAATCTCCGCGCCCAGGTTGCAGATGTGGTAGTAGCCGAGGTAGGTGTAAACCGTGTTGACCGACGCCGAACCGAGCCCCGCGAAAAACAGCCACGACCAATTCCACGCGCCGGGCGGAAAATCAAACGCCATCCGCGCCGAGAAATGCGTCACTCCTCCCCAAATCATCCACACCATCGTGCCCACAACGCCGATCCACAGAAATTTCGAGATCATGCCGACCGCGGAAATCCTGCGGTACAAAAGCACAATCAAAAAAACAACCAGCGCGGCCGAAATCGCTTTTTGTTGATATCTTCCCAAGGGAACCAGATACGTGAGGTATTGCGAAAACCCGATCGCGCCCGATGCCACCACCAGCGGCGCTTGAATGAGCGTCTGCCAGATATAAAGGAACGACATCAGCCGCCCGCCGCGTCCCGGGCCGTAGATTTCCCGAAGAAATGCGTACGTGCCGCCGGCGCGCGGCATGGCGGCGCCGAGTTCGGCCCATACAAGTCCGTCGAGCAGAGAGAGCACGGCGCCCGCCACCCACGCCAGCAGGCATTGCGGCCCGCCCATTGCCTGAATAACCAGCGGAATCACGATGAACGGGCCGATCCCGACCATCGCGTTCATGTTCAGCGCGACGGCCTCGCTCAGGCCGAGCCCTCGTTCGAGTTGTTCTTCTGGCAAAGGTATGGACATGGTCGGCGCGAAGCGGGCAAAGCATATCAGATGCACTGGGAGGGCTAAAGCTTCCAGGCAAAACCGCGGCTTCTGAAGATGTGGACACCCAACTTGGTAGGGTATCAGTGTAGCGCCCGCCCGATGACAGTTGCCACCCTTGTTGTTTACAGATCGCTGGCCGCTCAATTCCGGAGACTAGCTTTTTATGAGCCGTTCGTCACATAATGCAACTTCCCTGAAAGGGGGTATCCCATGAAATCACATCTCCTGATCGCGGTTGGATTGATGGCCGGCGCGTGGCTCGCGGCAACACCGGCCCGGGCCCAAGAGGTCACCAAAGAAAACGTGGATGGGGTGACAAACTTCCATCGCCTCGAAACCACCGTCGCGTGCGCCGGGGCCATCAAGGCCGACGCCGTGCCTGAAATCAAGAAGTTTGGCTTTGCTTCGATTATCAACTTGCGGCAGGCCAGCGAGGACGGCGCGAACCTGGAAGGAGAAGCCGCCGCCGCGAAAGCCGCTGACATCCGCTACTATTCCATTCCCTTCAGCTCTACCGCGCCCGATCCCGCGGTGGCCGACAAGTTCATCCAGGCAATCACCGAAAAAGGCAGCGACCCGGCGTTCATTCACTGCGCGGGCGGCGGCCGCGCGGCCACGATGTGGTTCATTAAGCGCCTGGTGGTCGATCATTGGGACGTAGACCGCGCCGCCAAGGAAGCCACTGCGCTGGGCATGACGAGTCCCACGCTCAAACAATTCGCCATCGACTACGCACAATCGCACAAGCGATAGATCCTGGTGGCGCGGAGTTTCACCACCCGGAGTCAGCAAGGATCAGCCTCGAATACTGAATTCCGAAAACTTGGCGGAATCAGAACCAAGTTTCGTCGCGGTAATCCAGGTAAGTTTGTCCAAACTTTTCTTGTAAGACCTTGCCTTCCCGCCGCGCGCGAATCACATGCATGGCGACCAGTAGCGGGAAAAGTGCGAACAGCCCATACAGGTGTAGAGCGAGGATCGCTCCGAAAATCATGACATCTACGAAGACATAGATGGGATTACGGATTCGCGAATAGAGACCTAGTGTGACGAGCTCTTTCGCTTGCGGCGTGACGGAGAATGACTTGCCCAATTGTAGGCGCGCCGTGACAAACAGGGAGTACCCCGCAAGCGCAAGGACTGCGCCCAAGATTCGCGATACAGTCCAAGGCCGTTCCTTAATGCCCGGTACGAAAAGATAGAGCAAAAGAACGACCACGGGCACGACGATCGCTGGAATGGGGATTCGCATAGGGTCGGAGTTTATCAGATCGGACACTTCCCAAATTCCGAGCAGCCGGCTCAGCAGAAGTTATATTCACCTCAGGCGAAACCGTATCGCGGGAGTCGTATTATTTGGTTGTTCAGCGCCGTCTAAAGGAAAAGACCATGATTCACGATCCTCCCCCAGTTGGGTGCGGCGCGCGGGGAGTTGGAAACCACCCTTTGCAGCATGTTCCTTAGGTCAAAGCGTCCCCTCTTTTTTTCACACGGCACTATTCGTTCCGCACGCAACGTCCTTTTGCCATCTACTCCTTCGCCGGCTTGCCCCCAAGGATCTGGTCGGGGCTCTCTGTAACGCGCGTATAGCCCGCTGGAACGTCGAATAAGCTGGAGTCCAGCGGCGCGTCCGAATATGAATTGACTTCAATGGTCATCTCAATCAGAGAACCCGGGGTGGATGGCGGAGGCGGATTCTGGCTGTTCTGGTCGGCAGTGTCGTCCTGCTTCTTTTTCTTTCCGAATAATCCGCCAAGGCCTTTCGTCATGGCGCCGCCCAGACCCGTCGGCGTGCTGTCCGAGTTTGAGGAAGAGGATGAAGAAGCCGAAGCATTCGGGTTCTGCGCGGCATTCCCGGACGAATCTTGCTGCCCCGCCATGGACATGCTCATGTATTGGAGTAGGGGAAAGCCTTTGAGATTGGCCGAGTTTTTCTGGAGTTCGTCAAGACTTTGTGAAGCCCGCGGATC
This sequence comes from Terriglobia bacterium, assembly GCA_041498955.1. Taxonomy (GTDB): domain Bacteria; phylum Acidobacteriota; class Terriglobia; order Acidiferrales; family UBA7541; genus Palsa-360. The sequence goes on along the minus strand of JBGQJJ010000155.1, from coordinate 869 downwards.
GACGTGGATATTGGACGGGGGAACCCAATTGATGTCTTTCGCCATCCCGGCATACAACTGCCCGAGTTCCTGATATCCAGCGACCGATGGCGCAACCCACATATCCATCGTCGTCACAATCGTTCCATTGACGGGTCCGCTGGGCTGGCCCGGTTGGGCGCTATCCTGCGCTTGCGCCTGCATGTCCATTTCAATTTCTACTTTCGACTCATTGGTGGTCTGCCCCATGATCTGGCGCGTGCCGGTTCCCGGAGTCACCTTGAATTTTACGTTCACGTTGGCTTTCACGTCTTTTGCTTTGGGGTCCTGTTCCATTTTCTTCTGGGCTTGCTGCTGCGCGTTCTGCATTGCCGCTTTCATTTGCTCGAACGTGATTTCGGAATAGGTGTGTTTCTGTGTATCGATATTGATAATGCGGCGCCCTTCGACATCGATGATTTGGATCTTGCCGTCAGGGTTGTCCGTACGGAGGCGATTCCCTTTGATGTAATGCGTTGTGACAATCGGCTGCATTGCCTGTGAGGCCTGTTTGCTGAATACGCCGGCGAATTTCATCGCGCCCTTCATAGCGCCGCCCGTGATCTTGGATGTCTCCGTGTATTTGAAATCAGCCCGGGCCGGGACGCTTAATGGCACGAGCAGCAGAATGGTCAGAGTAACGTGAATTGCTTTCACAACATTTCCTCCGCGTGTGGAACGCACGTATAGAATTCATCGGATGTGCCGTTGCAAGAACTTTCGCCGTAGGCTGCCGGGAGGCCTGAGATTTGGCGCGTGATCCGCATGCCGGTGTTTTCCCGGCAGTTCGGGTCATCATACCCCGAGGTCGAACCAGCGGCAAATCAATATACAGCGCTTATTTGGCGCAG
>JBGQJJ010000154.1:0-4916 GCA_041498955.1 Terriglobia bacterium | reverse complement strand
CGCTGGCCACCGCCCCAATCACCGCAAATGTAATTGCCGTGACCAGATTCATCTGGTGCATTCCGGAAAGCGCGCCGGCGGCCAGTAGCAGCGGCGCCGAAGGAATCGGCAGGCCCGCCTGTTCGACGAAGACCCATGCAAACACCAGCAGGTATCCGTGCCGGACAACGAATTGGAGCGTCTCGGTCATATCATTTCATTCAGTCAGAACCTGCAATCGGAGCCGGGTATTCCAGGCGCCCGAAAAAATGAGTCTACATCTTCGAACAAGATTGGCCCGACGGGCAAGTCCTATCCGGCCAGAACCCTGAGCGTGGCAACTCAGTGGCATTACATTTGATGGCTCACGCAGCGGAAGGTTGCCGGATCAATTCCGCCTCGATGCCGTGGAGCTACGGCTTTCGCGTGGGGCGAATGTGCACTTCGCTGATGAAGCTTCCCACGGATTGCGTCACCAGGGCCGCCACCGCGTGCGCGACGTCCTCCGGTTGGAGCTTTTTCGACGAGTTCTTGCCGCCTTGCCCGGGGAACTCGGTCGCCACCGAGCCGGGGCAGATAGCGCTCACGCGTATGCCGTACCCGCGCAAATCCTCGGCCATGCTGCCGGTTAGGCCCATGAGGCCCCATTTCGACGCGCAATAAATCGCGCCGTTGGCGAACGTATTCTTCCCCGCCAGCGAACTGATATTGATGATGTGGCCCGTCTGGCGGCGGATCATTTCCGGCGCCACGGCGCGGCAAAGGAGAAAGACCGACTTCAGGTTCGTATCCAGGACGGTGTTCCAATCGGCTTCCCCGAATTCGTGGAAGGGTCCAAAAACGCCCGTTCCGGCGTTGTTCACCAGAATGTCGATCGGCCCTAGTTGCTGCTGCGTCTTCTGAACCAGGGCGGAGATTTGGTCCCCGCGCGCAACATCCGCTGGAACGGCGAGCACTTCGATTCCTTCGCCGCGAAGGCGGGACGCCGATTGGTCGAGCTTCGCCTGATCTCGCCCGCAAATGGCTACCCGCGCGCCCATTTGTCCCAGGCGGCGCGCGATCGCGTAGCCAATCCCCCGGCTCGCTCCCGTAATCATTGCGACATTGCCCGCAAGGGTATCCTGTTTCTGCATTGACTCACCTTTATGGCCGGGAGTAATGATATTCTCTGCCCAGGCTTCCTTGTTCCGGAGTTTGTCATCATAACATCAGAGGCCGCCGGGCCAGGCGAGGGGCCAAAACGGCGAGCCGAGACTGCCGAACGGAAGCCAGTGGGAATCGCGCTTGCGCCCTAGAGTAGGATTCCCTATAATCCGGTAGCTTTGAGCCAGCAGACATTCTTGCATATTGTTTTTTCAATCGGATTTTGTGAAATTTGCTGAGGAGGCTGGAAGCCGATGAAACGAATGTGGATTGTGACTGGCGCCGGTCTGTTATGGATCGCGCTCGGAATTGGATCTGGCGCGGGCAAATTGTGGGCCGCACCGCAGGCGGCGACGGATCAAGCGAAACCTGCGTATTCGCTGGCCGAGTATAACCAATACCAGGCGGCGGACAAGGAACAGAATCCTCAGCTAAAGGTCAAGGCGCTGGATGATTTTGTGAAGGCTTATCCCAACTCCACGCTGATGCCGTATATCTATCGCGACTACTACACGACGTACATGGCCCTGAAGAACTTCGGCCAGGTGATCGAGTACGCCGACCGGATGATCGCGCTTGGGGATAAGATCGACGCCACAGGGCGCCTCGAAGCGTATTACACACGCGCCCAGGCGTTTTATCTGGGGGTCTCAGCCGATAAGACGCTGCAAACTCCCGATGCATTGACCAAGGCACGAGAAGGCGCCCTTGCTGGTCTCAAGTCCCTGGAGGATCTCAAGAAGCCCGACGCTGTACCCGCCGATCAGTTCGAGCAGCAAAAGAAGGGTGTGAAGGTGCTGTTTAACGCGGTCGCGGCATTGGCTTCGACAAACATGAAGGATTATGCCGGGGCGGCTGGGTACTACAAGACAGTCCTCTCCATTACCCCCGAGGATCCTGTTACCCACTACCGTCTCGGGATTGTGAACCTACAGATGACGCCGCCCATGGGAACGGATGGCTTCTGGGAACTCGCACGCGCGATCAACCTGAAGATCCCGAACGACGCGCAAGTGCGGGCCTATCTGAAGAACCAAATCATTCGTTACCAGCAGCCCGCCTGCGACAAACTCGTGGACGACCAGGTGACCCAGCTCCTCACGCTTGCCGCCAGCGCCTCGGAAAAGCCCGCCACGTTGACTGTTCCGAGCGCCGCCGAGCTACAGAAGGCGCGTGACGACACGGCGAACTTTATCCCTGCCCTGATGGCCGGAGGCGAAGCGGGCAAGGCCATGTGGCTTGCCAGCTGCGGCCTGGAGTACCCGGACGTCGGAGTCCGCGTGATGGAACCGCCCGCAGTGGAGGGCGATTCCGTAACGCTTAAAGTGTTCCGCGGCGCCACGCCAGAAGAAATCGAAGCAGCCACGATGTCCAACATGACCGTCAAGATCGATGGCCAACCGGAAGCCAAGCGTCTTGAGAAAGACGCCGTCGTGCGGTTTACCGGCACCCTGACCGGTTATACGCAAAATCCCTTTATGCTGATGTGGGACAAAGCCAAGATCAACATGGAGGACCTGCCGGAGGAGAAGGGACCCGCCAAGAAGGGGCCGGCCAAGAAAGCTCCTGCCAAAAAGGCTCCGTCAGGAAACTGATCTTCGAGCAAATTGAGAAAACGAATGGCCCCGGGAAATTTCCCGGGGCCATTTTTTCGCTATTTGCAAATACAACCGATCGTCAACACGCGCTCGATAGTGATGTTCGCAGAGTTCGGACGAATCACAAATCACGAATCACGGGGTACCAGTCACCTCTGCCTCCGCTGCCGATGATCCAGCTTGTAGAGGTCGATCTTGCGGCTGAGCGTATTACGGTGAATCCCCAGCAGCCGAGCGGCGCGCGATTGGTTGCCGTGAAACCGGTCCAGCACGCGCTTGATAAATTTCTTTTCAAATTCGTTGACCGCTTCATTGAAATGGATTCCACGCTCCACCATCAGGCCAACCAGCGTTTCCAATTGCTCCTTCACCGTAGCACGCTCCGCACATGAGTTGTTCGCCGCCGGACGATTCCGGCGCGCCTAGCTGAGTTCGTGGCCCGTTAACTGTCGGTACGCTTCCCTGTATTTTTCGCGGGTCGCGGCAACGACCTCGGCGGGAAGTTCCGGGCCTGGGGGCTGCTTATTCCACCCGATCCGTTCGAGGTAGTCGCGCACGTATTGCTTGTCGTAGGAGGGCTGCGCGCGGCCGGGCTGGTAGCCGTCCGCGGGCCAGAAACGAGAGGAGTCCGGGGTCAAGGCCTCGTCTATCCAAATCAATTCTTTTCCCACGAGGCCAAATTCAAATTTTGTGTCCGCCAGAATGATTCCGCGAGGTTCCGCGTAAGCGGTGGCGCGGCGGTAAATTTCCAGGCTGATGGAGCGCACTTTTTCGGCAAGCTCCGCTCCGATGAGCGAGACCGCGCCGTCGAACGAGATGTTTTCATCGTGGCCCGCAGTGGCCTTGGTCGAAGGAGTGAAAATGGCTTCCGGCAGGCGTTCGGATTCGCGCAGTCCCGGCGGCAGGGCGATGCCGCAGATTTTTCCGGTGGCGCGATAATCTTTCCATCCCGAGCCGGAAAGGTATCCGCGCACGACGCATTCGATCGGCAGAGGATTTGTCCGTTCGCAAAGCATGGCGCGGCCTTCGAGTTGGGTATGGTAGCGTGCCAGTTCGGCCGGGAAATCCGTTGCGGTGAGGATGTGATTCGGAATGACGTCGCGCAGCAGTTGGAACCAGAACAGCGAGAGCTGTGTCAGCACGCGGCCCTTGTCCGGGATCGGCGTGGGTAAGACGACGTCAAACGCGGAAAGCCGGTCCGTGGCGATAAGCAGCAGCCGGCCATCCACCTCGTACAAATCACGCACCTTCCCGCGATTCAGAAAGTGAATTCCGGGGAGACTTGTTTCCCACACGACTGTATTTAGTTTTGGAGAAGCCAAAGGGTGCCTATCCTTCCGAGAGGCGGACATTCTAGCGTACGGCCCGGCGATGTCAACGGAGAAGAAAAACGAAAGGTGGAAAACAGAGTAGCACGGGCTTCAGCCTGTGGATTTTTTTGGTCCATCTATACAAACCGAAAAACCCACAGGCTGAAGCCTGTGCTACTGGGGAAATTACGCGGCGTTCGTCGCGGATTGCGCGGCGGCGGGCTCGTCCCAGCGGACGGAAACGAGTTTGGAGACGCCCGGCTCCTGCATCGTCACGCCGTATAGAACTGACGCCATCTCCATGGTTTTCCGGTTGTGAGTCACGACGATGAACTGCGTGCCCGCGCTCATTTCGGAAACGAGTTTGGTGAAGCGGCCGACGTTGGCTTCATCGAGCGGCGCATCCACTTCGTCCAGGATGCAGAACGGGCTCGGCTGATAGCGGAAGATGGCGATCAGCAGCGCCAGAGCCGTCATGGCTTTTTCGCCGCCGGAAAGCAGCAGCACGTTTTGCAGGCGCTTGCCCGGCGGCTGCGCAACCACGTCGATGCCCGGCTCGCCGGAGCTGTCCGGTTCGGACAGCCTCATCTCGCCGGTTCCGCCGCCGAAGAGCGTGTGGAACGCCACCGCGAATTGCTGATTGATGATGGTGAACGCTTCCTCGAATTTCTGTTTGCAGACCTCGTCGAGTTCCGCGATGGCCTGCTGGGTGTCCGTGATCGATTGCAAGAGGTCGGCGCGTTCGCGGCCAAGGAAATCGAAGCGCTGCTCGCATTCGTTGTATTCCTCGAGGGCCATCATGTTGATCGGGCCCATCGACTCGATGCGCGATTTCAGTTCGTGATACTGCGCTTCGGAAGTGCGCAACTCCTCGCCCGTCAAGAGG
>JBGQJJ010000153.1:0-4954 GCA_041498955.1 Terriglobia bacterium | reverse complement strand
TCGCAAGCGCAGACAGAAGAAGCCGTTCAGGCGCCCAAAACACTGCAAAAGGAAGCTGCGACGCGAAATCCAGCGGCGCCAGACACCGTCACGATCAGCCAGGAAGCCAGGCAGGCGCTTACGCACAGCACCACGCAGGCCGGTGGCGGCGGTGCGAACGACCACGGCGCTAACCATTAATTCGTATTTTCGAAGTTAAGCGGATTAGCTGGTTTTTCCGGCGTACTGCAATTTCACGCGCGCGCTTTTTTCGGCCACCGATTTTGCCAATTCTTCCTTGTACCTGGTGAGCCGCTTGGCGATTTCCGGATCGGACGTGGCCAGAATTTCCGCCGCGAAAATTGCCGCGTTGACGGCGCCGGGTTTGTCGATGGCCATCGCCGCCACGGGCACGCCCGCGGGCATTTGCACGCTCGACAGCAGGGAGTCGATGCCGGAAAGCACCGTGGTTGCCATCGGCACCGCGACCACGGGCAGCGTCGTGACCGCCGCGACCACGCCCGCCAGATGCGCGGCGCCTCCCGCCGCGACGATCACTACTTTCAGCCCGCGCGAAACCGCCGTCGAAGCGTATTCGTGCGTGCGCGCCGGAGAGCGGTGCGCCGAGGTCACTTCAATTTCGTAGGGCAGTTCAAATTTTTCCAGCATCTTCGCCGTTTCGCTCATCACCGGCAAATCGGTGTCCGACCCCATAATGATTCCGACGAGCGGCTTGCGGCTGTTCTTCGATTCACTAGCCATGAATGCTCCCTGCCTCCCTGGTTGGTAGGATGTTCCTTATCAATACGCGCCGGATACAGAATCATCGCCACTGCTATGCGGCACGCGCGCTTTCTCTTCCATTTCAACGCGGTCGCCCCGCCTGATGCGGCCAGGCTCTACGACCCGGCACAACACGCCGCGCCGCCCGCGAATCGCTTCCTGAAGACCCTGGCGGATTTCGTCCATCTGATGGCACGGCGTGCACGCCTTCGTCACTTCGAGCAGTGCTTCTCCGGCGCGCAGCCGCTGCCCGAGCGGCAATTTCCCGAGAGCGATCCCGCGCATCGTGATGTTTTCCCGGGCACGCCCCGGCGCGATGCCGAATTCCTCGAGCGTTTCGTAATCCATCACCAGAACCTGACGTGTGCTCCCGCTCCGTCCGTGAAGGCAATCCTGGAAACCCTTATTTTCCAGGGCTAACACTTCCTCGAATTCGCGCATGGGCTCGCCGTGCGCCAGGCATTGAAACAAGTGCAGCACCTCAGCCATGCGGCGCCTCCGCCGCGGCGCGCGTTTGGAGGTTCCCTTTGGCGCCGATATCGGTGCGAGATTGCGCGCCTTCAAAATGAATTTTTCCCGCGGCTTCGTAGGCTTTGTGAATCGCCTGCGGAAGAGAATCGGCCGTGGCTGTTACGCCGAGCACGCGCCCGCCGCTTGTCACGACGGAATCGCCCTCGCGCTTCGTTCCCGCGTGAAACACGGCAACGTCCGGCAGCGCCGCCGCCTCCGCCAATCCCGTGATCTTTTTTCCCGTCTCGAAGGGACCCGGGTATCCGCCCGACGCCAGGACCACGCAAACGCTCGCGCCGGGCTTCCACGCGGGCTTGATCTTGTCCAGCGTGCGCGAAGCCACCGCGTCAAATGCCGCCGCGAGATCGAAATCCATTCGCATCATGATGGGCTGCGTTTCCGGGTCGCCCAACCTGCAATTATATTCGAGAACCATGGGCCCGCTCGCGGTAAGCATCAGGCCGAAATACAAAAAGCCGGTGTAGGGAATTCCCTCTTCGGAAAGTCCCGCGAGGGTCGGGCAGACGATGTCCTTGACGATCACCGATTCGTATCTCGGCGTAATCATTCCGTCCATGGTGTACGCGCCCATCCCGCCGGTGTTGGGACCGCGGTCGCCATCGAAGACGCGCTTGTGGTCGCGCGTCGGCGCCATCGGCAGAAAAGATTTCCCATCCGTCAGGACGATGAACGAAAGCTCGTCCCCTTTGATTGCGTGTTCGAGCAGCACGCGCGAGCCGCCGGCGCCGAGTTCGTGTTTCTGCATGAGCCGGCGAATGAATGTCTCAGCCTCCGCGCGCGTTTCCGCCACCAGGACGCCTTTGCCCGCGCACAGCCCGTCCGCCTTGATCACCACCGGCCAATCCACCGCGTCCAGCGCGCGAATGGCTTCCATCGGGGATTCAAAATCGCCATAGAACGTCGGCGTAGGGATGCCGTACCGGCCCATGAACTCCTTCGCGTAAATCTTGCTTCCTTCGAGACGCGCGTCCCGTTGCGAAGGGCCGACAAGGCGCATGTGACGGCATTCAAATTTGTTGCGGACCCCGGCGACCAGCGGCGCTTCCGGTCCCACTACGGTAAGGTCCGGCTTGAGGCGTTCGGCCAGGGAGACGAGTGCGCCCACGTCGGACGCGTCCACGGGCACACATTCGGCTTCGTCTTCGATCCCGCCATTGCCGGGCGCGCACCAGATTTTCTCGACTTCCGGCGACTGACGCAGCCGCCAGACCATCGCGTGCTCGCGTCCCCCGCTTCCGACCACCAGGATTTTCACAGTAGGCTCACGATAGTCGGAGCCTCCGTGCCTGTCAACCCTGATGCGAATGGTGGCGGCTCAGTTTCCGGGAAGCAATGGACTGGGTGGGACCCGGACGTGAACTAGAGAAAGCGGCTGCGACGACCGCAGGAAGAAAGAATAATTTAGCAGCCACTTTCTTAGAAGTTAGAACGCGGGCGCTATTGAGGGCCTTGCCCGCTGGCAGGCTTGCCGATTATCTTGTTGTATTCCGCAAATTCCGACGGGGAACACATCATCTCTCTGACATCAAAATTGGGTGGTTTTAGCGTGAAATGGAGCTTGTCGAGAGCCACCCAGGGTTTCGTATACATCTTCGGGTCGTTAATCGTCACGGTGAGTTCCAAGGTGTCGTGATCGACGCGGTGAAACTTCTCCTCCACGCGCAGATCGCCGCTATGCGGACGGCCGGCTCGATCGACCCATGTTCTGTCATCCGTCCCCGAGGTCTGCACGACGAACGTGTAATCATCTTCCCACTTCCCCACCGAATAGCCGAACCACCTGGGCTCGGGATCTTTGGGAAGATCTCGCCCGTCGGTCCAGATTACCCGCCATATCCTGTCAAATTCGTACAGGACGTACACGCTGAGAGGCGTCTGCAGGATCTGCGTCGTTCTCAGTTCATAAAGATCTTCGCGGGGAATTCCCTGAGGATCGCACAAAACTACCGGATCATTCGTGTCCGCTGGAAGAACACTGCGAATTCCATTGCTCGGCTTATGAGAGTTCAGCGTCTCCAACCCCAAAGGCGTGTAGGGCACCTGATGTTCCGGCTTGCCGTCTTCCGGCATGGCTCGCGGGCCAAGCGGCTGGATTCCCTCGTTGCCCGGATCCCAAATCCCGGAAATGTCATGGCGTGGAGCGGGGGCCGGCTTCTGATTCTCTCCTGCGCCCGCCTGCTGACGCGGTGCGGTTTGAGCGCGCGCAGAAGTAAGCATCATCGGTGGAACCAGGGCAATTGTCCAAGCCAAGAGGAACTTTAACATTCCTGAGTTCCTTCCATAATTGGGATCTCTCATCAATTAAACTTATGGAGTTGAATCGGCGGATTTGAAAACGACCCGGGCCTTGAAAATCTGGCCATTGGCGAGCACGACCTGGTCAATACGGCCGACGGGCACATTGTTCTTTACAGGTGTGAAAGTGACGGTGACTTCATCCCCGGGTTTGAAGGATTGATTGCTCCAGCCAAGGTTGACCATGTCCGACGGATTGCTGGTCTCGGTTGCCCAATGCACGACGTTGCCCTTTTCATCTTTCGCATCAAATTTCAGGAAGCAATGGGGATTGGACCAAACCCATTCGGTGACCGTCGCTTTCACGGTGATCTTCTTCGACGTGTCGTATGCGGCAGCGCCGTGGTGCGCGAACAGCGGAACGGAAACCGTCAAGAGGCCAAAGAAAATTGTCAGCAGCTTATTTTTCATGGAATCCCTCCAAACCTCCTTTGGGGTGCTCGGAGTCGCCGACGCCCGCCTGAGGCGGACTATAGCGACGGCGCTTAGACCCCGCACTCCTGCCTTTGCACCACGGCCTGGCATCGCCTCTCCATCACAGGTGCGGTTCTGACCGTAACTTCCGATTCGGAAATCTTACTTTCGCATCGTACGCTTCTCCCGCGCTGTAGACAACGAATTTGCCACCTGAGTAGCCCCAAACGGGGATCGCGAAGTTCCAGCTGCCAAGTTCATAGAAACCGAATTATTGGAATGTGGCCCAAGTCGTCCCGGCGGGTTCCGCAGTCCTTGCCGTTCAGAAGATCGCCAGCGGATTGAGTGGCGATCCTGTTCCTTTATCGATCCGCAGCGGGGCAGCCGAGAACAGAAACTCATAGCGATTCAACTGCTTCGCATGAGCGACGGCCCGTTCGAAATCCAAATTATCGAAAATGCTCACGCCCATCGCTACGAGCGCCAGGCGATGGAGAGGGTTTGTGACCGTCGGCGGAAAGCCCGTGGGCAAAACGTCATTCGGCCCGTCGCATCCGATGAAAGATACGCCGCGTTCTTTCAAAAAGTATGCGACATCGGCGTGATAACCGGCGAAACCGGTATCCCTCCCCCACGGTCCCTTCGCGGCGCGCCGTTTCCAACGGCCCGTGTATAGAAGGATCACGTCGCCGGGAGCCACCTTAACGTGCTCCAACTTTTCCAGCGTTTCGAGGTCTTCCCGATGGACAGGCGTTCCCGGTTCCAGCCATCCTTCTGGCGTGGCCTTCCCGGGCAGGAGCGTCGCGTCGAACAGGATGGCACGCGTCACAATGCCATCTTTCAGAGCATTGATATTCCCCTTTGGGCAACCGCCCGCGGCGCTGATGTCTTCCATGGACCGGCCGTTGTATCCTTTGCCGTCGACCATCATGTGACAGTCCACGGAATCCAG
>JBGQJJ010000152.1:0-4973 GCA_041498955.1 Terriglobia bacterium | reverse complement strand
TGGCGAACTCGCGTTCGACCACGTCAGCTTCTCGTACGAGCCCGGCAAGCCGGTGCTGCAGGATGTGAGCTTCTGCTCGCGGCCGGGGACGGTGACGGCGCTGGTGGGTTCGTCCGGTTCGGGGAAATCCACAATCATCGGCCTCGTCGCGGCGTTTCACGTGCCGCTTGCGGGGCGAGTCCTGGTGGACGGCGTGGATCTGGCCACGGTGCGGCTCGATTCTTACCGCACGCGCCTCGGGGTCGTGCTGCAGGAATCGTTCCTGTTTGACGGAACGATTCGAGAGAACGTGGCGTTTTCGAGGCCCTATGCGAGCGAGGAAGAAATTCTGGCGGCCTGCCGGATCGCGCGCGTGGATGAATTTGCCGAGCGCTTTCCCGAAACTTACGACACGATCATCGGCGAGCGCGGCGTGAAGCTCTCCGGCGGGCAGCGCCAGCGCGTTTCCATCGCGCGCGCGATTCTGGCGGACCCGCGCATCCTGATTCTGGACGAAGCGACTTCGAGCCTCGATTCCGAATCCGAAATGCTGATTCAGGAAGGCCTGGCGCAATTGATGCGCGGGCGCACCACGTTCGTCATCGCCCATCGCCTTTCCACGATTCGCCGCGCCGATCAAATTCTGGTCGTCGAGGGCGGGCAAATCGTCGAGCGCGGCACGCACGCGTCGCTTTACGCGCTCGCCGGGCGATATCGCGATCTCTACGACAAGCAACACGGCCTCGAAGCCAATCTGTTTCTGGCAACGGGTGAGGGAGGAATTCCCGAGCCCGCGGAAGCGGACGGCCCCCTTGCGAAAAATTCCGATCCGGACATGCTACGCATGCTCCGCGACCGCCCAGCGTAGACAGTCGAACTCGGAATTAAGTGGCACAGCCACTCTTGGCTGTGCGCTTTTGTTGACCGCGCCGAAAACCGCACAGCCAGGAGTGGCTGTGTTATTCAAACCTTTCTTCGACTCGAATCGTTCAACAACGTCCCGCGTCGGGGCTGACGAAGTTTGAGAATAAAACAGCCTTGAGAATCTGTTGCTACGCCTGCCAATTCGGTCTATAAACCGAAGCGAATTCCGAACCAATCTTCTGGAGGAAAACATGCGAGCGATGTTGCCAGTCCGGGTGATGATTTTTGCGCTGGCATTTGGATTTGCTGGCGGCGCGGTGCGCGCGCAATCGTGGGAAATGCCGAGCGACGCGCAGCGGTGCCCGTCGAAGTGGGGCGCGAAGGATGAGATCGGTTCCGGAAATTTGATGAAGCCGGAAATGGCCTTGAAAGCGGCGAAATTGATTCACACCGGCGAAATCTTCACGCTTGGTTTCCACCTTTCGGCGGCGTTGCCTTTGATCGGCTCGCGGCGCTTCGACCTGCATACGAAACGCAGCACGGCGACGGATCCGGGCACGCGGGGCGAGAACGAGGAGATTGTCATCACCGAGCTTGGACAAGTTGGGACGCAACTCGACGCCTTCGCGCACCAGATTTACAGCGGCGAATACTACAACTGCATCACGAATCACGATATGAGTTTCGGCGACGGCGGCGCCTCCAACGACCTGGTCGCCGGCGCCCGGCAAGGGTTCCCGAAACTTGGCGTCGAGAAAATTCCGGACATCATGACGCGCGGCGTGCTGATCGATGTGGCGGGCCTCAAGAATGTGGACATGCTCCCCGGCGGTTACGTCATCACGGCGGACGATTTGCAACAGGCGCTGGCGAAAGAAAAACTGAAACTGGAAACGGGCGACGCGGTCATGATCAATACCGGCTGGGCGAAGCAGTACACCGTCAAGGACAAGGATAAATATTTGAAATCCTCGCCGGGGATCGGCATCGAGGCGGGAGAGTGGCTGATCAAGCAGAATCCGATGCTTGTTGGGACGGATACCTGCTGCGTCGAGGTCCGGCCGTACCCGGAACAAAAAATGAATCTGCCGATTCACGCGATGTTTCTGATTGTGAATGGAGTTTACCTTGTCGAAAATCTGAGGCTGGAGCAACTGGCGGCGGCACGTGCGTATGAAACCGCGTACATTATGACTCCCTTGAAAATCGAAGGCGGGACAGGGTCGACTATCGATCCGATCGCGGTTCGGTAAAAGGGGGCAGGGGGTGGGTTGCAGGGTGCAGGGGAAATTCAAAAGCGTTTAACACAGAGGACACAGAGAAAACCGGAGACTTCGGTATCGAAGTTACGGCAAGGAATTAGGCGAGCGTGGCTGGTTCGCCGCCGCGCGCGACCTTGCGGGGCGGAAAGATTTCTAAGTCGGGGTTTTCCGCGGCGCGTTGGCGCACCAGGGCGATAAACGCGGCGGAAGAACGCGGCAGCGTGCGGTCGCGTCTATAGACGATTCCCAGCTCGCGCCAGAGTTCCACGTCCGCGATGGGGATGAGTTTCACTTCGCCGGCGCGAACCTCGTTGCGCGCGAAGCTCGCGCTGATCAGCGACACGCCCAGGCCCGCCGCGACGAAGCACTTGATCATCCCAACGCTCGTCAATTCCATCGTGATCTGGAGTTGCGCCTTGTAGGGCCGGAAGTGCTTGTCGAGCAACTGGCGCGTGTAACCGGTTCGCGGGAAAATCAAGGGCTGCTCCGCAATATCCTTCATGCGGACCGACTTGAGTTTTGCCAGGGGATTGCGCGGATTGACCATCAGCATGACCCGGTCGCGGAAAATCGGATGGAATTTCAGACTCGGCGACTTCGCGGGAAGCGTCACGATGCCGACGTCAACCGATCCGTCCTCGACCTTTTGCAAAACTTTATGGCTGAAGTTGCGGTAGATGCTGATCTGCACCGCCGGATAAAGGCGGTGATACTCCGCAAAAATTTCCGGCAAAACGTACAGGCACGTCGCTTCATTGGCGCCGAGGGCCAGCACTCCTCGCGGCGTGGTGGCCTTGTCGGCCACGGCGCGCAGGGATTCGGCGCGCATGTTCACCATGCGAACGGCGTACTCAAATAGGGTTTCTCCCGCGGAGGTCAGACGCACGGACTTGCGTCCCCGGTCAAACAGCTTCTCGCCATACTCCTGCTCGAGCTGGCGCACCTGCGCGCTGACGGCCGGCTGCGAGCGGAACAATTTCTGGCCGGCGCGCGAAAAGCTGCCCAGTTTGGCAATTTCAATGAAAGTAGTGAGTTGGTCGAAATCCATAATGGAGGCCGGAATTATAGCAGAACCAAGTCGGGAGCCTGCTATCAATCCAAAAAAATAATGCGATGGATAGCAAATCTAGATGCCGAATGCCGTGGGGACAATCGGGCCGGGAGAATGGTAAGATAAAGGCTTTCCGGAAAGCCGGACTGGGAACGGCGTAGTAGTGTATGAGGCGCCGTTTTCCTGTATCAGGTTGAGCGTAAAGGGAGTGCCCGGAATCGAAATTGAAATTTTTGGATCAAATCGTTACGCCAAGGAGGCTGTAGCGTTTCAGGGGATGCAGTGGAATCGAGTTAGCCGAATCTAGCGCGTGCATTTCGCCGGCTTGCTTAGCTGTCCCTGGATCGTTCATTCCGTCTCGCATGAGTGAACTGTACCCATTTCGGGGCCTGCCGCCTGCTCAGGGATTGTACCGCCCGGAGCACGAGCATGACGCTTGCGGCATCGGGTTTGTCGCCAGCATTGAGGGGCGGAAGTCGCACGACATCGTTCTCAAAGGTATACAAATCCTGATCAATCTGACCCATCGCGGGGCTTGCGGGTGCGATCCGCAAACCGGCGATGGCGCGGGAATTCTGATCCAGATTCCCCACGCCTTTTTCGAGCGCGAAGCGGCAAGCCTGGGTTTCTCTCTGCCTTCGCCCGGCGAGTACGGCGTGGGCATGGTTTTTCTTCCGGTTGACACGCAGGACCGGCTCATTTGCGAAGGGATCATCGAAAAAATTGCACGCGAGGAGGGCCTGACGGTCCTCGGATGGCGCGACACGCCGATCAACGGCAACACGATCGGCCGCTTGGCGCGCGCTTCTCAACCTTACATCGAACAAATTTTCCTGCGCATCGGGCCGGGCATGGATCAGGATGCACTCGAACGCAAGCTGTACGTCGTGCGCAAACGCGCGGAAACCGCTATTGCAGAGACCGACCTGAAGGAAAAGGAATTTTTCTATATTCCGTCTCTTTCTTCGCGCACCATCATTTACAAAGGATTGCTGCTCGCGCCGCAGATCACCGATTTTTACAAAGAGCTGCTGGACCCCGACTTGACGAGCGCGCTGTGCCTCGTACACCAGCGCTTTTCCACCAACACGTTTCCGAGCTGGAAACTCGCTCACCCGTACCGCTACATCTGCCACAACGGGGAAATCAACACGCTGCGCGGAAACATGAACTGGATGTACGCGCGGCAATCCGTCCTGGCAACCCCGCTTTTCGGCGATGACATGAAGAAACTCATGCCGATCATCACCGCGGGCGGCAGCGACTCGGCCATGCTGGACAACGCCGTGGAGATGCTCACCCTCTCCGGCCGCACGCTTCCCCACGTGATGTCCATGCTGATTCCGGAAGCCTGGGATCACGACGCCACCATGCCCGAGGACATCAAGGCGTTCTACGAATATCACGCGTCGCTGATGGAGCCGTGGGATGGCCCGGCGGCGGTGGCTTTTACAGACGGGCGAGTGATCGGCGCGAAGCTCGATCGCAACGGACTGCGTCCCGGCCGCTTCCTCGTGACAAACGACGGCCTGGTGGTTCTGGCCTCGGAAGCGGGAGTGCTTTCGATCAAGCCGGAGGAAGTGCGGATGAAAGGCAGGCTGGCGCCCGGCCGCATTTTCATCGTGGATACGGAGCAGAAGCGGCTGATCACCGACGGAGAAGTCAAAAAGCAATTGGCCGCGCGGCAGCCTTACGCGCAGTGGCTCAAAGAAAACCAGATCACGCTCGATCATCTGCCGAGTCCCACGCACGTCCTGCCGACCAACCACGACACGATCCGGATGCGGCAGCGCGCCTTTGGCTACACGGACGAAGAC
>JBGQJJ010000151.1:0-5014 GCA_041498955.1 Terriglobia bacterium | reverse complement strand
GTCTCGCGGCGCCATGGCCTTCAGCAGCGGCGCAAGAAGCGCGTCAAATTCTTCGAGTGATTTCGCAAACCCTTCCACGTCCTTGCGGTGTCCGTACAGCATATCGAAATCCACGAGATTGGCGAAGATCAGGCCCGTTTTCTGCTCGGCGAGCGCGGCGTGAAGTTTCTGCATTCCGTCCGCGTTGTTCTTCGTGGTTACGTAGCGGTCGATTCCGCGGCCATTGTAGATATCATGAATCTTGCCGATGCCGAAGATCGGAATTTTCCTCTCGACGAGCGCGTCCATCAGCATGGGGCGCGGCGGCTCGACCGCGTAATCGTGGCGGCGCTCGGTGCGCCGAAAGTTTCCCGGCGCGCCCGTGAATGGCCGGGCAATTACGCGCCCTACTTGGTTCGGCCCGTCCAGCATATTCCGGGCAATTTCGCACATGCGGTACAGCTCGGCGATGGGGATCACGTCTTCGTGCGCCGCGATCTGGAATACGCTGTCGCCCGAGGTGTACACGATCGGGAAGCCGGTTCGAACGTGTTCCTCGCCCAGTTCCTTGATGATTTCGGTTCCGGAGGCGGGCTTGTTGCCGATCGTCTTGCGTCCGATGGCGCGTTCGAACTGTTCGATCAATTCGCGGGGAAAACCGTGCTTGTAAACGGGAAATGCCTGCGGCAGCCAGATGCCGGCCATCTCCCAGTGCCCCGTCGTCGTGTCCTTGCCCGGAGAATGCGTGGCCCCTTTGCCATAGCAGCCCTCAGGACGGGCCGGATGTGCCAGATAATCGAGCGGGGCAATATTTGCAAGTCCGAGGCTCAGAAGGTTCGGCAACGCCAGCGGGCGGGATTTGGCGATGTGACCGAGCGTGTTGCGGCCCGTGTCGTCGTATTCCGCAGCGTCGGGAAGCTCGCCGATTCCCACGCTGTCCAGCACAATCCAAATGATTCGTTCGAACGGCGCCATCGTCCGCCTCTTTGAAAAGTATACAGCCTGGCATCCATGAGGAAAACAAACGGGCAAGTTTGTAGGCGATTCAAAGCCCAAGACGCCGGCGCCTAAGGCCGGCTCGCCTAGATCGGTCAACTCACGACTTATTTTTGTGTTGAGAATTTTCCTGAAGAAATTGTACGAGCAATTTGCTCACTTCCTCCGGCTGCTCTTGCTGCACCCAGTGTCCGGCCCCTTCCAGCAGATGCGCTCCCAAAAATCGAGTGCAGCCCGTCTTCTGCATTTTCTCGAAGTCTCCGGGGGTTTGAAAGACGGCCCAGTCGCTCTTCCCGCTGACAAAAAGTGACGGGACATCAATCGAACGGCCGGAGAACAATCGCAACTCGGCGGGATCCTTCACGGACCATCGGACGCGATATCCATTCAGTCCGCCCTGAAAGCCAGTCCTTCCGAACTCCGAGCTATAGACCCTAAGCTCATCGTCGGGGAGCCACTTGCACGCGGCAATTGCGGCCGCCGAAGGCATTTCCGGAGCGGCGGTCTGCGCCATATTCTTATTCAGATCCATCACATAGTACCGGGGCAACTTGGCCCATTCGCTGGCGGTTCTGGCCTTGAGCGGGAAGGGAGCATTCTGTTTCCAGTCCGCGCTTTTCATGTGGTAGTAAGCGCGCAAAAACGCGTGAATGCCCTGCGGTGGGTGCCAGATGTCTTCGTTGGCTGGGCGCGTCGTGTAATACTTCTGGTAGTACTTGCGCGGAGGGTTCAGCGCGGCCAAATCCTCATCGATGGCGTCGATCGGTGCGCCCTTCGCGGCGTCCGCTTGCTGCAGCTCGGAAGTATTGAACGGCAACGCCGGTGTGCCCGCGAACGGCGAACTCATCATCACGACAGAGCGAAATACATCTGGCCGCACAAGAGAAGCCCAAGACGCGATCGGCGAGCCCTGGTCGTGCCCGATCACGGCGGCCACAGAGCTGTAACCGAACGCCAAAACCAGCGCCAGGACGTCTTTGACTTGATTCAGAGTATTGAATGGGCTGATGTCCTCGTCGTAACCGACATTCCAGCCCGAAGTCCGCCCGTAAGCCCTGCGGTCTGGCGCGATCACATGAAACCCCGCCGAGGCGATGGGCAGCATCACCTTTCTCCAGCTATAGGCGAGCTCGGGGAATCCGTGAAGGAGCAAAACACATTGCCGGTCCTTCGACTCAAAACCCGCTTCGAGAACATGCATCCGGAGGCCATTGACGTTTTCTACAAAGCGAGAGCGTATGCCTGGGGGGAGAACGGCGGGGTCGTATGGCACTTCGGTCGCATTCGCGGCGGATGACTGTTGAAGAGCGCCGGTTGACCGCGATTTCGCAAGCACCGCTGTGGGCACGAGAATGGCCCCTAGACTTTGCATCAGTTGACGGCGGGTAAGCTCGCTACCGCCAGTCAACGCACCCGGATCATCTTTTGACATTTGCAAAGCGACCTCACTTTCGTAGGCCGGTGAACGTTCGACCGGCCCTGTCCACTCCCTGGCTCCGTGCGCCTAAGGAGCGGCCCGCAATAAGGACAATCCATTCCGCCTGGTTGTGCCCGCAGTCTAGCGCGGAGGGTTATCGGTTGCAATGCGTCTCGAAGTTGCTGGAAACGTCGTCCTTTCCCCACGAAATACTGTCTGAGACCGCCGATTGCCCTGTTTCCTGCGGAGACGTATAATTGACAGTTTAGATTTGCCTCGCCGAAGCCGCAGAGGAGGGGGCCGGGTGCCTGCTAGAGAACACACCGCTGCAGAGCCGTTCGCAATGAGCCCCGCAACCAGCTCCGCTGCCGAAGCCGCCGAGCGGGAGGCGATCCATGTGCTCGGGGCGCGCGTCCACAACCTCAAGAATATCAGCTTCGACATTCCGCACAACGCTATCACCGTTGTAACCGGGGTTTCGGGATCGGGCAAATCGAGTCTGGCGTTTGACACGATTTACGCCGAGGGGCAGCGGCGGTACATCGAATCGCTTTCGGCGTATGCGCGGCAATTTCTCGAGCGCATCGAGAAACCCGATGTGGATGAGATTACCGGGATCGCGCCCGCCATCGCGATCAAGCAGAAAAACTCGACGCGCAATCCGCGCTCGACCGTGGCGACGGCCACCGAAATTTACGATTATCTGCGGCTGCTCTATGCGCGCGCGGGCCGCACCTTTTGCACAAAATGTGGGAGCCAGGTCCGCAAGGACACGATGGACGAAATCGCCGCCCGCGTACTTGCGTTGCCGCAGGGACGGCGATTTTACGTGCTGTACACGCTTGATCTTGCGGGAGCCGCGCCCGCGTCCGCTGTGCCGCCGCGGCGAAATGCAGCGAAAAAAACAGGAAAACCTTCGCCCGAGACGATCCGGCTGGCTCTGGCCGGATTGCAACGGCGAGGATTCCAGCGGCTCTATCAAGCGGAACGGGTGCACGAATTCTCTTCTCCGGAAACGCTGCTGGACATTGATTTTTCACGGCCGGTGTATGTCGTTGTCGACCGGCTGGCCATCGGTCCGGACATGCGTTCGCGGCTCGTCGATTCGGTCGAGATCTGCTACCGCGAAGGACGCGGCGAGGCCATTCTGGAATTTGTGCCGGAGGCTGCGGGTGGAACTGCGGAACGCATGGTGTTCAACGAGCGGTTCGAGTGCAAGACGTGCGGCGCGGTGTATCAGGAGCCGGAGCCGCGATTATTTTCGTTCAACAATCCGTATGGCGCGTGCCCGCGCTGCCAGGGATTTGGAAATACCGTCGATTTCGACATCAATCTGGTGATTCCCGATCGCGGAAAATCTCTGAACGATGGCGCGATCCAACCGTGGACCAAGCCGCGCTACCGCGCCGTGGTTCTGGAGCTGAAAAAATTCGCGCGGGCCAACCGCATCCCGATGGATATTCCCTTCCGGCATCTGACCGCCGCGCAGCAGAATCAGGTGATCGAAGGCGATGCCAAGTCCGGCTATTTTGGAGTGAACGGTTTTTTCCAATGGCTCGAACGCAAGAAGTACAAGCTTCACGTCCGCGTGTTTCTGAGCCGCTATCGCGGCTATGCGCTGTGCCCTGATTGCAATGGATCGCGTCTCCGCGCCGAGGCGCGCGCGGTGCGCCTGTCGGGAAAAGCCATTACGGAGGTCTGCGCCATGACCGTGGCTCAGGGCCGGCAATTCATGGAAAGCCTCGAATTGAGCGCGGAACAGGCGGCCATTGCCGATAAAATCCTGGAGGAAATTCGCCAACGCCTTCTTTTCCTGGACGAAGTGGGCCTGGATTATTTGTCGCTTGACCGTCTCTCCTCGACGCTTTCGGGTGGCGAAGCGCAGCGCATTCAACTGGCGACTTCACTCGGTTCGCATCTGGTCGGCGCGCTCTACGTGCTCGATGAGCCTTCCATTGGCCTGCATCCGCGCGACACGCACCGCCTGATCGACATCCTGAAACACCTGCGCGACCTGGGCAACACCATCCTTGTTGTCGAACATGATCCGGACATGATGGCCGCCGCCGACTATGTGATCGATCTGGGGCCCGGCGCGGGGGAACACGGAGGGAGCCTGCTCTTTGCCGGGCCGCGCAGCGAACTTTTGCAAAGCCGCGAATCCTTGACGGCGCGCTACCTCAACGGCGAATTGCGCATTCCCGTCCCCACGCTGCGGCACAAACCGAGCGGCCGATTTCTGCGGATTCACGGGGCGCGCGCGCACAATCTCAAGAACATCGATTTGATGATTCCGCTGCACATGCTAGTGGCGATCACGGGGGTCTCGGGATCGGGAAAATCCACGCTCGTGCACGACGTGATTTACAAGGCGATCGAAGCGAAACGCACCGGGGGGAAGTATCAGGAATTGTGCGATCGCGTCGAAGGCGACCATCAGCTGCAAAGCGTCGTGCTGGTCGACCAGTCTCCGATCGGGCGCACGCCGCGATCGAATCCGTCCACGTATCTCAAGGCGTTCGACGCCATCCGCGAAGCGTTTGCCTCCACGCCGGAAGCGAAAAAGCGCGGCTACACGACCGGCCATTTTTCCTTCAACATTCCCGGAGGCCGCTGCGAAGC
>JBGQJJ010000150.1:0-5021 GCA_041498955.1 Terriglobia bacterium | reverse complement strand
TCTTCCCACTGCGAGCGCTCGACGCTCCAGTACCGCACCCGGTCGCCCTCCACCGTGTACTCGCGCGCCAGTTGAAATGTCCCGTCCGTCAGGATCAGTTTTTTGCCTTTGGGAAGAGCAACAGGGATCTGGCTCGCTGCAGCAGATGCCTTTGAATCAGCAGCCTGTTGCGCGGCCAAAGGAGCGGTGGCAAAGTTACCCGGCAGGTTGGGCAGCGCCGCCAGCAGAGTCGCGAGGAGAATTACGATTTGAGCCGGGAACTTCATGGTGTCAGTGAGTGACTCGCTTCCTGCACTGGTCTTACGATGCCCGTAAGGCCGCACAGGTTTTTCGTATATTTCGAGGATAACGCTCCAGCGCGTCGCGCGCAACGGCGGCGGTTAGGTGGCACACGCTTCAGCCTGTGGGGTTTCGGCCTTGCAAGGACAAAACCCCACAGGCTGAAGCGTGTGCCACTTAATTCCAAGATTTCGTCGGAGATGCGAAAGAGGGCGCGCCCTCAGTGCTCGCAGCGGGGAAACAGGGCGGTGAGGACACTCAGATCCGTATTGGTGAACAGCCAACGTTCCGTCTGACCTCCGGCGGCTCCGGCAGCGCGCACGAGGGAGCCTAGATGTTTGCTGCGGGCCATGTCGCGAAGGTGCTCGGCGCAGATTCCCGTCAGGCGGGAAATTTCATCTTCGGTGAAAACTTTCTGAGTGGATTTGACAGTGATCATTCTCCCCCATCCTCCGCTGTCCCCAAGACCATACAGCTTCGTCAGAAATGGAACTCAAGACACTAGTCCGCTTATTTTCTCAGCAATCGTTGTGCCGTTCGCTTGATCCCGCGCCCACTTGCAACTTTGAATTTGCAAACAGCACTTATCACAAGCTTTAGCGGGAAATAATCGAGAAGGAGAAGCGTGTCGGAAGAAGAGGTTGCAGTTCCAACCTAAAAAAATGTGTTATTTTTTGTACTGTTCTACGAAAATTTGTGCACCTTTGGAACCATCTACGGTTCAGTCTCCAGAGTCGCTGCGAGAGATCCAATTCGGGCTTTGTAGCCCCCACCTTTAGGTGGGTCATCGGCCTCGATCCAAGATGCCAACCTGAAGGTTGGCGCTACAACTCCTGCCCTCCGGCCTGCTCAAACGCATGAGCCATCTGAAGCACGCGATCTTCCCCGAAAGCCGGCCCATAAATTTGCAGCCCGACAGGAAGGCCAGCGGACGTCTTTCCGGAAGGAACCGATATACCCGGCACGCCTGCTAGAGATCCTGTAACTGTATATATATCCGCAAGATACATTTGCAGAGGACTCGCGGTTCGCTCCCCCAGCCGGAACGCAGGCACAGGCGACGTTGGCGTCACGATGGCGTCAACTTTTTCGAACGCTTCGCGGAAATCCCGGGCGATCAGGGACCGAACCTTTTGTCCCTTCAGATAGTACGCGTCGTAATACCCGGCCGAAAGGACGTAGGTTCCCAGAACGATGCGCCGCTTCACTTCGGAGCCGAAGCCGCGCCCGCGCGTCTTCTGATACATCTCGATCAGCGTCGAACCCGAAACACGCGGACCATACCGCACCCCGTCGTAACGCGCCAGATTGGAGCTCGCCTCGGCCGTGGCGATGATGTAATACGCCGCGATAGCGTATTCCGTGTTCGGCATGCGGATTGACACGCGCCGGCAACCGAGCTTTTCGAGCAAAGCGATTCCCGCCTCGATCTTCTTTCGCACTTCAGGATCGATCCCCTCGCCGAAATAATCGTCGGGAATGCCGATGCGCAAACCGTCCAGGGACCGGCCGAGGCCGGCGACGTAATCAGGAACGGGTACGGAAGCCGAAGTCGCGTCGCGCGCGTCGCGCCCGGCGATGACGGACATGACCGTGGCGGCATCGCGGACCGTATGCGCGAAAGGTCCAATCCGATCCAGCGAGGAGGCGTAGGCGATCAGGCCGTAGCGAGACACGCGGCCATAACTTGGGTTCATCGCCGTGACGCCGCAAAACGAGGCCGGCTGACGAACCGATCCGCCCGTATCGCTGCCGAGGGCGGCCACCGCGAGATTTGCGGCCACCGCCGCGGCTGATCCTCCACTCGAGCCCCCGGGGACATAATCGGTCGCGACAGGGTTCCGCACCGGGCCGTAGGCGGAGTTTTCGTTCGAACTCCCCATGGCAAATTCGTCGCAATTCGTTTTGCCGAGGACGATCGCGCCCGCCTGTTCGAGGCGCGTGACTGCAGTGGCATCATACGCGGGCCGATAGCCCTGCAAAATGCGCGAACCGCAGGTCGTGGGGACGCCGCGCGTGCTGATGACGTCTTTCACGGCCACGGGCACGCCGGCCAGCGTAGGGAGCGCGTCACCCGCGGCGATGGCAGTATCAATCCGGTCCGCCTGGGCGTACGCCCGCTCGGGCGAGAGGGCCAGAAAAATGTTGAGTTCGGCGTTGCGCTGCTCGATGCGCGAGTAGAACTCCTTCACCAACTCGCGCGCCGAAATTTTCCGGGCATCCAGAGCGGCGCGGACCTCGGGAATCGTCCATGGGGCCGGAGCGCTCACTTTTCGATCACCCGGGGGACTCGGAAATAGGGCGCCTCGGGATCGGGCGCGCCCTGTAGCACTTCCGTAATCACATCGGCGCGCACGATGACGTCGTCGCGAAGGGCAGAATCATCGGTCGAGGCCGCCACCACTTGGGTCAACGGCTCGACGCCCGAAGTGTCAATTTCGTTCAGCTTGTCAATGTAGGTGAGGATATCGTCGAGGTGGGCGCGATAGGTATCCACCTCCTCGTCGGACAACTCCAGGTTCGCCAGAGCCGCTACTTTCAACACGTCTTCCCTGCTGATTTTCATAACTTTGCCAAACCCCTCACATTCAAGTGCCAGATTCTAGCACAAGCGCCCAATTGCTCCTGCCAACGCGCCAAGGGAGACTCATCCGCAACCTCCAAATCTCGTAAGACGTTGAATACACTACACTTATGTGGGTACCTAGTTCCAGTACCCCAATACCAAAAATTTTGATGCTGGTCGCCTATCGATCATTCGCAGAGTCCGTGTTTACAATGGCAATGCAGTCAGATGTGTCGCGCCGACGAGCCGGCAAGGTCCAAGCTCAGATGAGTGAGCAAGGCAAGCAATTTTAGAAGCAGAGCGTAACTGTTTCACAGGCTCCGTAGAAACCAACTATGAGCTGGCTCACTCCAACGGTCGAAACCAATGTCGCATACGCAGCTTGCGTGCTTCTTTTCGGGCTGCTGGTTCTTTCGGTGAGGAACAGGAAAATGGCCGCCAAATCGCACCACACCCTCAATATTTCGACCTGGCATGGCACAAGCGGTCCCGCACTGAAGAATAAATCGGCGCAAGGTTTGCGGCGCGCGACAATCCCGGCCCAGCATCCCGGACTTCTCTTAAGTACAGGTCTCGAATACACACCCCGAGAGCGGGCGAATTCCAAGGCGCCAGACAGTTTCGTGAATGCCCTGGCTGCGCCTCTGGAATTCCCGGCTCGGCACACTTCAGAAGAGGTGAAAATGAACTCCCCATCATTTCCGTTCGAGAGTCTTGATCCCGTTGCGCTGGCTCAAATCTCCGTGTCTGCTTTACCGGATACGACATCCCCAATTCAGGAACACAATCCTGCTTCGCTGAACGCATACGGGTTCCTCGAAACTGTGGAGCTACGAGCGCGGGAGATCGCGGCCGCGAAGGATTCTCAGCTGGCGAATGAAAATGCTTCGGAAACACCCAGCGTCTCGGAGGGAAGCGGCGCGGATCAGAGTGCGACAGAGGAAGTCGCGACGGTTCCGCAGGCGCTGCCCGTTGAAGCACCGCGCGAAAAATCGGCGTCCGCAAGTTTGCTGGAGTTTTTCGGGTTGCAGCAGCAGCCCTTCGACGTTACGCCGGACCCGTCTTACCTTTATTTCAGCCCCACGCACCGCGAGGCGCTGACAACTCTCAAGCAAGGGATCGAACATTTTCGCGGATTCATGATGCTCGTGGCCGAGCCCGGCATGGGCAAGACGACTCTTCTGAACAAGTTGATGGAAGAGCTGACCGATTCCGCGCGCGTCGTGTTCTTGTTCCAGACGCAGTGCAGCTCGCGCGAGCTGCTCTGTTTCATCCTGAATGAATTGGAAGTGGACCACACGGGGATGGACGTGGTCGCCATGCACCGCGCGTTGAACCAGGCCCTGCTCGAGGAAATGCTGCGTGGGCGCCGGTTCGTGCTGATCGTGGACGAAGCGCAAAACTTGCAGGAACCGGTGCTGGAAACGATCCGCCTGCTTTCCGATTTTGAGACCACCCATTCCAAGCTGATTCAAATCGTTTTGGCTGGGCAGCCGCAAATCGCGGAGACGCTCATGGCGCCCAGCCTGGTGCAATTGCGACAGCGCATCGCCGCTCTCGCCAATCTGAAATCGCTCACCCCCACCGAGACCGCGGCCTACATCGAGCATCGCCTGCGCGCCGCGGGCTGGAGCGACAAAATGATTTTCTCCAGTGACGCACTGGACCTGATCGCGGAATCGAGCGGCGGCGTTCCTCGCAGCATCAATAATTTGTGCTTCAACGCGCTGCTCACGTCTTTCCATCGCGGATTGGAAGTCGTCGACGCCGACGTCGTGAAGGAAGTGTCGGACAAATTGAACCTCGATACATTCGTGCGGCGTCCGCAACTGGACGCGGCTGCTCAGCCGTCCACCGCCGCGCCGGAAGCCATTGGCGCGACACAACTCGCGCGCGCTTTGGCCGCCGCGCTCACCTCGGAACCCCGGCCGGACGCGAACTCCGCGCCCTTGATCGGGCCGAAGCAGAAACCCGAAGTCGTCCTGACCGGCAACCTCTCGGAAAAAGTCCGAAGCCAGGGCTGGAACAAGCAACACGAATACAGGATCCTGGTCAGCCTGGAACGCGATCCCTTCTCCGGCCTCCCCGTTGCCGAACGGTACTATTGCTGCAGCATCTATGTGGACGAAGCCCAGGCCGCCGGCCTCGAGACCGGCAAGCCCGTGCGAATCAAGAT
>JBGQJJ010000149.1:0-5099 GCA_041498955.1 Terriglobia bacterium | reverse complement strand
CCCGGGAAATGGTTTTCAGGGCAGCATCAGATGACGTTTCGAGCCGGGTTCAGCATGTATTACGTCGAGTCTTACTTGAATACGCTCGCGAGTGAGATGGCCAACCAGCCGCCCTTTGCAACCGCGAATACCCTGGCGACGCTATCGGGAGCCAGTCCTGCGCTGCTCACTCTGCAAAATGGTTTCCCAACGGTTGCCACGAGTCCGCTCACCAATACCGTTGCCGTAAATCCAAACTATCAGGTTCCCTACGCCATGATTTGGAATGCCGGCATCGAATACAATTTGGCGCGCAGCACAAACCTCGAAGTGATGTACACGGGCACGCGGGGCGTCCATCTGGACCAGCTCTTCGGATTCACTCCCCCGAACGCGGCGGGTTTCACCTACGACACTTCGGGCGCATTTTCCAATTTCAACGCATTGCAGGCGAGTCTCCGGAAACGCATGAGCCACGGCATCATGTTCCTGGCGCGGTATACCTACTCCAAGTCTCTCGACGACGCCAGCACGATCGGCGGTGGCGGCCAAACGGTTATCCAAAACAACGCCGATCCGCGCGGCGATTACGGGCTCTCGTCCTTCCACATGACCCATCAATTCCTCGGCCAGTTCAGTTATCAGCTGCCCTTTGGCGACCGCCAGCGCTTTGCCACGAAGGGCTGGGAGAAGGCTGTGTTCGGCGCGTGGCGAGTGAACGGGTCAACCACAGTAAATTCCGGTACTCCCTTCACCGTAAGGGTCTTCTCGAAAAATCAAGCTTGCCAAAATGTTCCGGGCACGAACTCTGAACGCGCCGACCAGTCCGGCGATCCCTCCATTTCAAATCCGACGGTGCTGGAGTGGTTCAACACGGCTGCGTTCAGCATTCCCACCGCGTGCTTTGGCGATGCGCCACGAAATTCCGTGATTGGCCCCGGCACATTCACCATGAATTCGGGAGTGTCCAAGACGATTCCATTCGGGCGCGACGGTCTGCGGCGGCTGGACTTCAGTTGGAATACGACGAACTTGCTGAATCATCCGAACTTTAATGGGTTGTCGACAGTTCTGGGTTCAAGGACGTTCGGCGAAATTACCAGCGTCGCGGGGATGCGAACGATGACGTTCACGACGAGGTTCAATTTCTAATGAGGGCGCAGAAAACAACCCGGCGCCGCATTCTGGCCGCGCTGGCCGCCGCGTCTCTCGTCGCTGCGCCGCTCGCCGCGCAGAGTTCGCAGACGCAAACGGTCCCCGTCAATCCGCGCCAGGGCCCGGCGGCGCCGCCCACGAATAAACCTGCGCCGGGCGGAAAGGCGACCATTCGCTCGACCGTCAACCTCGTGGAAATCGACGTTCAGGTCACCAACCGTGACGGCAAGCCTGTGAAAGGGCTGAAGCAAGAGCAATTCAGCGTCACCGAAGACGGCAAGGCGCAAAACATATCGACGTTCGAGTACAACGACATCGAGCGAGTCGAGACCGCCGGAAAAGGGGAGGAAGCGCCCATCACGGTCCCTCTCGGAACCGTCACTTCTCCCGAGGAAATCAAGACGGCGGTGCGCTATCACCGGATGATCGTGATGTTCTTCGACCTCACGTCGCTGCAAGCGGAAGATTTGTTGCGCTCGACGCGCGCCGCGCAGAAATATCTCCAGGAGCAGATGACTCCCGCGGACCTAGTGGCCGTCGTCGCCTTTGGCAACACCCTGAAAATCGTTGCGAATTTCACGAACGATCGCGAGGTGCTCAAGCAGTCCGTGGACGCCCTGGTGCCCGGCCACGAAGCGGCGCTCTCGCAACTGGCCGATGCGGCGACGGCCGCGAATGGGGAAACCGCCGTCACGGAAGACACCGGCGCGGCGTTCACCGCCGACGACACGGAATTCAACATTTTCAATACGGACCGGAAACTCGCCGCCGTCGAGGCGCTCTGTGAAGTCCTCGAAGGAATTCCCGGGAAGAAATCGATCATTCAATTCACCAGCGGCATCACGCAAACCGGCGAGGAAAATCGCTCGGAACTCATCGCCGCGACCAACTCGGCGAACCGCGCAAACGTTTCCATTTACAGCGTCGATTCGCGCGGGCTCGTGACGGCCACGCCGGGAGGCGACGCCAGCGCGGGCGCGCCAGGCGGCAAGGCGATGTTCACCGGCGCGACCGTCATCTCCCAAAGCCAGTCGCGCGAGGATTCGCGCGAAACCCTGGCGACGCTTGCGGGAGACACCGGCGGGCGCGCCTTTTTCGACGTGGGAGACTTCGGCAAGGTTTTCCAGAGCGTGCAGAACAATACGTCGGGCTACTATCTAGTGGGATATTACAGCACCAACGCGGCGAATGACGGCGCATGGCGCCGCGTGCACGTGAAAATCGATCCGCTTCCCGCCGGCGTGCGCATTCGCGCGCGCGAAGGCTACTACGCTCCGAAGAATTTCGGCGTCTTCACAACGGAAGACCGCGAGCGGCAGCTCGAGCAAGCGTTCCAATCGGAAACGCCGGAAGTCGAGCTGCCCGTCGCCGTGGAAACGTCCGAGTTCCGGCTGAACGCGAACCAGGTGTTCGTGCCAATCGACGCGAAACTCGCGCCCAGCGCGCTGCAATGGGCGCAAAAACGCGGCAGCCGCGAAACCACATTCGATTTCGCGGCGGAGGTGCGCGACATGAAATCGAACCGCGTGGTGGGCGCGCTGCGCGACACCATCACGGTGAAAATCGATGCGGAACATTTCCAGGACATCCAGCAACATGCGCTGGTCTATCAGGGCGGCATCATTCTTGCGCCCGGCGAGTACAAACTGAAATTCCTGGCGCGCGAAAACGAGTCCGGCCGGATCGGCACATTCGAGCAGAAAATTTCGCTTCCGCCGCCGCGGCTCGACCGCCTGCAAGTAAGTTCCCTGCTGCTGTCCAGCCAGGTGGAAGCCGTGCAGAACACGGCGCGGATCAAAACGCGGGCGCTGGCGAAGAACGCCAAACTGAAATCGTCGCCGCTCGAGGTGGGCGGCGAGCGCATTATTCCCAGCGTAACGCGGGTTTTTACCGGCGAGCAAACGCTGTACGTTTTCTTCCAGGCCTACGCGCCGCAAAAGGCCGATGCAAATTCCCTTCGCGCCGGACTGGTATTTTTCCACAACGGGCTGCGCCTCTCCGACACACCCATGGTTGCGCCCACGGAATACGACGAGAAGAGCCGCACCGCGTCCTTCCGCCTCAGCCTGCCGCTCGCGGGACTCGGCGCGGGCCGCTACACCGTGCAGGCTATCGTCGTCGACGCGGGAACGACATACGCCGCATTCGCGCGCAATTACTTCGCGCTTCGGCAGGCGTCCAAGCCTGCAGCTTCGGCAACGATCCCTCCTCTACCCAACAATTGACTGCGGTTTGAAGCGGCAGTATTCTGCGCATGGTATTCTTGTTGAACGCTTTCAGCGGCGCAAAAAGCGCGCGGTACGCCCAGCCCCCATGCAACAGCGCGTCAACGTGTTGCATCCCTAGAGACAAACGTTGCCGCTTGGCTGTTTCCGAGGAATTTCCGGACCGGACAGATCACGGCAAGTATTTGCGCTGACCGATCGTAGATCAAAGATAAGGCAAGGAAGAATGCCATGGGCCCCATCGCCGCAGCCATCGTCTTCATTTTCTTATTCGCGGGATTGATCTTCGGCCAGGCCGATCATCCCGGCGCCAGTGAGGCAGATTCGGGATCGCCCGGGTCGATTGCGCTGGAAGTGCCGGCGGGCACTCCTCTTCCCGTGGTTCTGGACAAAGAAGTGCGAATCCAAAAAACCGGACAACCGATTCACGGAAAGATCGCAGAGCCCGTATATGCCTTTGACAAGCTGGTTGTTCCCGCAGGCAGCGAAGTCACCGGCAGCGTGACTCGAATCGCGGGTGTATCGGCGCTGAAACGTATATACGCCGCCCTCGACACGAATTTCTCTCCTTCCCGCGACGTTGAGATCAACTTCGATCAATTGGTGCTGCCCGGCGGGCGCCGCCTCCCACTCCACACGCAAGTCTCTCCCGCGTCTCAGGGCGTTTTGGAGTTCGCCACTTTGGCGGAGTCGAAAAACCAAAACAAAGTCAGGAAACAGAACGCCGCCGTGAAGCTTGCGTCTGAGAAAGTCAGTGAGAAGAAACAGGAAATCAATCAAGAATGGGAAACGGCGAAGAAGCAGGTGACCACGCCGGGAAAGATGCACCGGCTGAAAAGATTAGCGATCGCCGAATTGCCCTACCATCCTCAATATTTTGACGCAGGAACTCGCTTCAACGCCGAACTCCTCGATCCCCTGAATTTTGGAACGGAAGAGTTGACGCAGGAAAAGGTGCACATGGTTGGCACTACTCCCGCTGCGGGAAGCGTGATCCACGCGCTGCTGAAAACGCCATTGAGTTCAGCCAGTGTCCAGAAGGGCGAAACAGTCGAGGCGGTCATGACGGAGCCGCTATTCACGGATAGTCAACTCGTTCTTCCCGAGGGGACCTTGCTGAAGGGCTCCGTTTTGCAAGTCCAGCCTGCGCGCAGATTGCATCGGAACGGGCAGTTGCGAATCGTCTTCCATGAAATCGTACCTCCAGAGTCAGCCGGACAGCACGTCGAAGCCAGCCTTGAGGGAGTGGAAGTGAAGAATGACGAGCACTTGACCCTGGATTCCGAGGGGGGCGCTCAAGCGACAACTCCGAAAACAAGATACCTGACCACCGGAATCTCCATTGCGCTCGCCGCTTCTTCTTTTGTGTCAGACGCGGATGCCGGCCGCAGCGCTCAACAGTCGGGCGGAGAAGTGAGTAAAAGCGCGCTGAACGGGGCGTCCGGTTTTCGCGTGATCGGATTTATCACGGGGGCGTTGATCCATTCCCGAGCTCTTGCTTCCACTTTTGGCGTCTACGGAGCCAGCACGTCGGTCTATGACCATTTTCTTTCCCGCGGACACGATGTCGTGTATCCCAAAGATACGGCCATGGCGATCGGATTCGGATCCCGCGTGACAGGCGCACCGAAAGCCGCGCCTCAAACCTAGCGATGTGGCCCGGGAAGGCCAATCTCCCGATTGGCGGACTGCCCGACGCCAATCGGGAGATTGGCGTTCCCGGATTTCAACGCACCGCAT
>JBGQJJ010000148.1:0-5104 GCA_041498955.1 Terriglobia bacterium | reverse complement strand
GAGAATTTCCCGCGTCCGTGGGTTCAGGAACGCATCCAGCACAAATCACAAGTTGTGCGAAAGAAAATCGAGCAGCTGGGAAACAATGAAGTCGTTGGGTGTCGCCCCGCTACAGGTGAATTTGGCGGGCGTGATCTCCTCACACGCCGGCTCTCCCTTCTTGCCGGTCACTGGGGTTACCGGAAACCAAAAATGGTCCGTCTTGGGAACCGGCACCGCAGTCACAGTCGCGCCCGCATCGCGAAGGGCCTGAACAAACACGACGGATTGGGCGGCCGGGGGCACGACCGGGTCCGCCATCCCCCATGCCAAAACCCACGGTATCTTTGCTCCCGGGTTTGGAGTCGCTACGCTGCCAAGACTCACCGCGGCCTCGCGAATATAATTGAGCGCCGAAGTTTCAAAGTACGCGCCGGCCATCTGGTTCGGCGTTCCTCCGATAAACTGGTCGAGGTTCTTGGGATTATTGGCAAGTCCTGACTCGTATTTCTGCTGAGCCGTCGCGTCGTACACGCCATAAATCGGCACGGCCGCTTTGACCTTTGTGCTGGCGGAGGCGTACGCATCCGTTGGGTAGTGATTGGCAAACCGCGGGAAGTCTTGCGTGACCGCCACCAAGGCTGCCAGCGTCGCGCCCGCGGAATCGCCGCCCACGCCGATTCGTTCGGGGTCGATGCCCAGCGCTGCCGCATTCCCCCGCAGGTATTGCAACCCTGCCTTGCAATCCAGCAGAGCTTGCGGCCAAGTCGTTTGGGTTGGCGTGGACAGGCGATAGTCGATGGCAAACACTACGTATCCACGCGCGGCCAGGTAAGGCCCCCAGGTGTTCCCGTAACCCGCCTTCGACCCGCGCGCGAAACCCCCGCCGTGAATAAAGAGCATCGCCGCATGCGGCCCGCTGCTCGCGGGAGAATAGAGGTCCCCAAGCAAGGACACTCCGTCGTGAACTGCGTACTCGACATTCGTCTTGGTCTGTACGTTGCCCTGGCCCCACGCAGTCCCTGCCGCGGATGCGATGAGAAGAGTTACGAGTAAAGTTCGTTTCATTCTTTCCTCCGGTACTGAGCTAGGCGTTTGCTGTCCCGGTTACTGCGCCCAAGTGCCACTCACCTGCTCGATTTCTGCTCCATCATGGCCGTAGCGATGCCGAAACATGTGCGAGGCTTGACGCCGGCGCCGAGTATACCGGAATTTCCCGGAAACAGGGCCCAACAGCGGCACCACCGCTCCATTGACAACCCGTCGCGCCTCCGACATTCTAAGCGCACAGGTCAAGGTGAAAAGCCCGCTGCGGCGGGCTGCCTTAGGCTTGATCTTCGACGCGGAGTCTGCCGAGATGTCATTGCCCAGCGAAAAGAGTCTGTCCGCATTGCTCGACGAACGCCGGACATTTCCTCCCTCGGAGGAATTCAAGAAGCGCGCCAACTGGAATGATCCCGCGATTTACGATCGCGCGGCGAAAGACCCTGAGGGCTTCTGGGCGGAACAGGCGAAGAATCTGGACTGGTTCACTCCGTGGCAGCGCGTGCTCGAGTGGGACTCTCCGTGGGCCAAGTGGTTCGTGGGCGGGAAACTCAACGTCACTTACAATTGCGTGGACCGGCACGCGCATTCGGCGCGGCGCAACAAGGCGGCAATTCTGTGGGAGGGCGAACCTGGCGATTCGCGCGTGCTGACTTTCGGGATGCTGGAGCGCGAAGTAAATCGCTTTGCTAACGCGCTGAAATCGCTGGGCGTCGCCAAGGGCGACCGCATCGCGATATACATGGGCATGGTTCCCGAGCTGGCCATCGCCATGCTCGCTTGCGCGAAAATCGGCGCGGCGCATTCGGTCGTGTTCGGCGGATTTTCGGCGGAGGCGCTGCGCGAACGCATCAATGATGCCAAGGCCAAAGTATTGATTACCGCGGACGGCGCGTGGCGGCGCGGAACCGTGGTGCCGCTCAAGGCCAGCGTGGACGATGCGCTGACCGGAACGCCGACCATCGAAAAAGTGGTCGTCGTGGAACGGATCGGCAAGGCTACGCCGATTTCCATGAAGCCTGGCCGCGACCTCTGGTGGCACGACATCGTCGCAAACGCCTCGGACGAATGCGCCGCCGAGCCCATGGACGCGGAGGACATGCTGTTCATCCTCTACACCAGCGGCACAACGGGAAAGCCGAAGGGCGTCGTGCACACGACCGCCGGGTATCTCGTCGGCGTCAGCACCACGCACCGCTACGTCTTCGACATCAAGGAAGACGACGTTTACTGGTGTACCGCCGACATCGGCTGGGTCACCGGCCATTCCTACATCGTGTACGGGCCGCTGGCCAACGGCACGACGACCGTCATGTACGAAGGCACGCCCGACTTTCCCGACCGCAGCCGCTTCTGGAATCTGATCGACAAATACGGCGTCAACATTTTCTACACCGCGCCGACAGCGATTCGCACGTTCATGCGCTGGGGCAAGGAGTTTCCGGCGAAGTGCAAACTTTCCTCGCTGCGGCTGATCGGAACCGTGGGCGAGCCCATCAATCCCGAGGCGTGGATCTGGTACAACGAAACCATCGGCCGCGGGCGCTGCCCCATCGTCGACACCTGGTGGCAAACCGAAACCGGCTGCATCATGATTTCTCCCCTGCCTGGAATCACGGCCACGAAGCCTGGCTCAGCCACGCGCCCGCTTCCTGGCATCGTCGCGGAGGTGGTCGATATCGACGGCAAGCCGGTTGGCCCGGGCGGCGGCGGTTACCTGGTGCTCAGCAAGCCGTGGCCTTCGATGCTTCGCACCATCTACGGCGACCCGGAGCGTTACGTGCAGAATTATTGGTCGCGCTATCCCGGAAAATATTTTACCGGCGACGGTTGCAAGGTGGACGATGACGGCTATCTCTGGCTGCTCGGCCGCGTGGATGACGTCATGAACGTCTCCGGCCACCGCATCTCGACGTATGAAGTTGAAAGCGCGCTGGTGGATCATTCCTCGGTGGCCGAGGCCGCGGTGATCGGCAAGACACACGAAATCAAAGGCCAGGGAATTTCCGCGTTCGTCACGCTGAAGGAAGGCATCCAGGCGAGCGACAAGCTGAAAGAAGAATTGAAAAATCACGTGTCTACGAAAATCGGCTCCATCGCCAAGCCCGACGATATTTTCTTCACCGCCGAACTCCCCAAAACGCGCAGCGCCAAGATCATGCGCCGCCTGCTGCGCGACATCGCCGAAGGCCGCGTCCTCGGCGACACCACAACCCTCGCCGATCCCACGGTCATTGCCAGGCTCAAAGAGCAAGCCAAGGATGAGGGATAGGGATTTTCCTATTCCCTGCCTCTTTGTCTCCTGCTTCGTTTCCCGTGGCCAAGCATGCTGGCCATTGAGTTGACGCCCCGGCACGCACGACCTAACATGTAGGTATGCTTCCCGATGCTCAGACCCCGGCAGACGTGTCCCCGGGCGGCGCGCTCGCCGACCGGTTTGGACGACCTCTGCGCAGCCTGCGCGTCTCGGTGACTGACCGGTGCAACCTGCGCTGCAACTACTGCATGCCGCAGGAGGAATACGTCTGGCTGCCGCGGCAGGAATTGCTGACCTTTGAGGAAATTGCGCGGCTGGTCGAGGTGTTTACCTCCCTGGGCGTCGAAGACGTGCGCCTCACCGGGGGCGAGCCGCTGCTGCGCCGCGATCTTCCGCAACTCGTTCGAATGCTCGCGGCCAATCCCCGGATTCGCGACTTGGCGCTCACTACCAATGGCGTCTTGTTCGCCGAGCAAGGCGAAGCCTTGCGCGCGGCGGGATTGCATCGTGTGACGCTCAGTTTGGACACGCTGCGGCCGGAAAGGTTCGCAGCGCTTGCAGGTCGCGACTCGCATGCGCAAGTGCTTGCGGGCATTGCAGCCGCGCGGCGTCTCGGCTTTCCGAAGCTCAAGCTGGATACGGTCGTGCTGCGCGGCGTCAACGACGACGAACTCGCCGGCTTGATCGAATATGGCCGCGGCCTCGATGCCGAGGTGCGCTTCATCGAGTACATGGACGTCGGCGGCGCGACGGAATGGTCGCTCGAAAAAGTTTTTACGCGCGCCGAAATGCTCCAGCAGCTTACGAAACGCTACGGCACAATCACGCCGCTCAACGAAAACTCTTCCGCGCCGGCCGAGCGTTTCCGGCTTTCGGACGGCACCATATTTGGCATCATCGCGTCGACCACGACGCCATTCTGCAAGAGCTGCGACCGCAGCCGCTTGACCGCGGATGGATTCTGGTATCTGTGCCTGTACGCGCAAGCCGGGATCGATCTCCGGCAAATGCTGCGCGCGGGCGCATCGCCCGAGGAGCTTGCCGCGCGCATTTCCTCCGTATGGCGCGCCCGTACGGATCGCGGTGCGGAATTGCGCGCCGCCACGGGCCAACGCGGCGTGCTGGTCGGGATCGAGCAGCTTCGCCAGGATCCGCACCTCGAAATGCACACTCGCGGCGGTTAAGGTAGGACAGGCTTCAGCCTGTCTGGTTTTAACTTTCGCTTCGATTTCAAATGCGACAGGCTGAAGCCTGTCCTACTCGGATCACAACGTGAAACTTGTGTAGACCGATGTGCGCAGGGCGGGTGTGAAGAGCTGATCGGACCAATAGCGGCCAAACCTCCACCCGATTTCCCACCGGCTGCTGATTCTCTTTAATTTGTACGCCATCGCCGAATCCAACTCCCTGCCGTAGTGAATGTGCAGGTTGTCCGAGTGGTAGTCGTAGAAGATTAGCGTCCCAATGGCCCCGTCCAGAAAGCGGATTGGCCCGTTGGCTGAGAGATAGCGGGCTTGCAGGCCGTTGCCCCCTGCTGCGCTGGGATCGTTGAAAAACAAATCCGTCCAACCATTGAATGGGGGAGCGAGCGGGGTGGTCAATTTGTCGGTGACGCTGCGGCCGCCGAGCAGTGCGTAGCCAGCTTTGAAAGTGAATCCGCGCCAGCCTGGCCCCAGTTCGCCCAAATAATAATTCGCATCCACCCGGTTGGGATTGTTGCCGTAATTCATCTGCTTCGCGTACTCCGCCGTGTAAACGAGACTCCAGTCCTTGTCGAACTCGTAGGGGCCGGTCACACGCAGGCCGTACGTCTGGGTCGACGTC
>JBGQJJ010000147.1:0-5174 GCA_041498955.1 Terriglobia bacterium | reverse complement strand
TTCGAGGCCAGGCGCGTTTCCACGGTCGTGATTCCGTAGAGCGCGATCACGTGCTTCGATTCCGCCTCGGTCAACATGGTTCGGCCCGTGGCGCGGATCTTTTCGAGAAAGGATTTCACTTGCAGCTGCGCTGGTCCGAAAGAATCCGCGTCATCATTCAAAACGGGGGTTTCGTACAAGCCGCGAAGGTTGTACGTATATTTCCACATGTAGGTGAAAGCGCGAGCCGCCGTGTCCGGATACGAAAATGTGGGAATGTTCGCCGCGTTCAGAATGGCGACGCCCGCCGCGACCGATTTTCCGCCCATCCAGCTTGCCAACACCGGTTTGCCGTGCACGCTCGCGTGAGCTTTCAGGCTCTCGGCGACGTGCGCGGGGTCCGTCATCCCCTGCGGCGCGAGAATGACCAGTAACCCGTCGCCGCTCGGATCGTTCGCCGCGATTTCCAAAGCCTTGGAGTAGCGCTCCGGACCGGCGTCGCCGAGAATGTCGATCGGATTCCCGTGGCTCCAGTGCGCGGGAAGCAGCGCATTGAGCGATTCCATGGTCGAATCGGAAAGTGGCGCGAGTTCGCCTCCAACGGAAAGCAGCCGGTCGGTTGCGATAACGCCGGGCCCGCCCGCATTGGTGAGGATCATCAGTTTTGGCCCGCGCGGCCGCGGCTGCTTGCTCAGAACTTCCGCCATGTAAAACAAATCCGACACGCTCGACACGCGCAGGACGCCGCAACGCCGCAAAGCCGCGTCGAACACTTCGTCGCTCCCGGTCAGCGCTCCGGTGTGCGAGCTGGCCGCCCGGGAGGCCGCCGGCGTTCGCCCCGCTTTGATCACAATGATGGGTTTGCGCAGCGCGACTTCGCGCGCCGCGGAAAGAAACGACCGCGCATCACCGACCGATTCCATGTACAGCAGAATGCTTCCGGTCGAGGGATCGTCTCCAAAATAGTCGATCAGATCGCCCCAGCCCACGTCAAGCATCGATCCGGTCGAAACGATCGCGCTGAATCCAACCTGCTCTTCCAAACTCCAATCCAGGATAGCCGTGAGCAGCGCGCCGCTCTGGCTCAGGAACGCGACATTGCCGGGACGCGCGATGTCTTGCGCAAACGTGGCATTGAGTCCCGCGTGTGGATTCATGACACCGAGGCAATTGGGACCGAGGAACCGCATCGTTCCGCGTTGCAACTGCTTCTGAATTGCAAGTTCGAGCGCCGCGCCTTCCGCCCCTCGTTCCTTGAAACCCGCGGAGATCACGACTGCCGCGCGAACCCCTGCATCCACGCACTCGCCAACAATACCCGGCACGGTCTTCGCGGGTGTTACGATGACGGCTAGTTCAACTTTTTCCGGGACGTCACCGATCCTGGGGTAGGCGCGAATCCCGAGCACGTCTGTGTGATTTGGGGTGACGGGGAAAATGCTGCCGCGAAAAACGGGGATCCGAAGCCGTTCCA
The DNA here is from genome assembly GCA_041498955.1 of Terriglobia bacterium. Taxonomy (GTDB): domain Bacteria; phylum Acidobacteriota; class Terriglobia; order Acidiferrales; family UBA7541; genus Palsa-360. The sequence goes on along the minus strand of JBGQJJ010000147.1, from coordinate 3,721 downwards.
ATACGGTGCGGCCCACGCTCCCTTCCCGGTCCGTCGCGCCGATCACCGCGACGGATTTCGGAGAGAACATGCTGTCGAGCACGGAACGGCCCTCGCCCGCGTACTCGTCCGATTCATTCATTGCCGCCGAGCCTTTTCCTTTGCGGGAATCGCGTTCAAGAATCTGTTCCGAGAGGAATCATACGAAAGGCGTGGACCACATGCACGCTCAGAAATCGGTCATGCGATGGAACGGCAAAGCAGTGCGTACAGCGTTTAGAACCGCTGCCAAATCAATGATTTCCTGCGCAATGGCGCCCTCGATGGGCGGAAGATATCCAAGCGCGGCGGCCACCATTCCAACCACGCTTAAGCCCATCCCTCCCACCGCGCTCAGGAGGGCAATCGAACGCATGCGCCGCCCGATGTGCAATAGCTCATCAACCTTCTCGAGGGACGCATCCAAAACGACGGCGTCAGCGGCCTCCGCCGTGATGTCACTGCTCATCCCGAAAGCGATTCCCACCGTCGCAGCCTGCATGGCCGGCGCGTCGTTGATCCCATCGCCAACAAACAGAGTCCTTGCCGCTGCGGTTTCCTGCCGGACAATCGAAACTTTTTCTTCCGGACTCTTCGCCGAATGGATTTCGCGAATTCCCATCAGATCGGCGAGATAGCGAACTTCGGCGTCACGGTCGCCTGAAACGAGTAGGACACGGTTGACGCGGTGGCGCGGCCTCAGGTGCTCCACAAAACTGCGCCCGCCGGCGCGTGGAACATCGCGAAACCGGAACGTGGCAGCGTATTCTCCGTCAAAAAACACAATGCATTCCAGACCGGCGGCAATTTCCGGAAGCGCCACTCCCAAATCGGCGACTTTCTTGCGCCCAGTGATCCACACTTGATGTCCGCCGACCACGCCCAGTAATCCTTCGCCCTGGCTCTCACTCACTTTTAAGACTGGATCGAGCGGAAGGTTCGCTCGTGAGGCCGCATCAAGAATCGCGCGCGCCAGCGGGTGCTTGGAATATCGCTCCAGGCTCGCCGCCGCGCGAAGGACGTCGCTTTCGCTCGCTCCTGCCGCGCAAAGCACTTCCGTCAACGCCGGGCGGCCGTACGTTAGAGTCCCCGTCTTGTCGAAAATCAGCGTCGTGCATTCCCCCACTTGCTCCAGTACGGCCTGATTCTTGATGATAATACTGCGTCTCGCCGAGAGTGAAATCGCCCCGATGACCGCAACGGGAATGGCCAGCAGGAGCGGGCAAGGTGTGGCGATCACCAGCACGGCCAAAAATCGTTGGGACTCTCCACTCGCCAGCCACGAGCCTATCGCGATAGCAACAGCCAGTGGCGTGTACCACGCGCCCAGCATGTCCCCCAGGCGCCGCAGCCGCGGCCGGCGCGCCTGCGTCTCCTGCATGACATTCATGATTCGCGCATATCGCGAATCCATCGGAAGCTTCGTCGCGCGAACGGCAAGCGCGCTTTCGCCGTTGATCGCGCCGGAGATCACTTCCGCGCCCTCCGCTTTCGATGTTTCGTACGGCTCGCCGGTCAGATAGGCTTCATTCATTCTTCCCTGGCCTTCCACGACCACTCCGTCCACCGGACAAATTTCGTGCGGGAATACGACGAGCACGTCTTCCACTGCGATCTCTGCCGCCTTGATATCGACGATTCCCGTCTCCGTTTTCCGGTGTGCTGTCTCCGGCATCCGCTTGGAGAGCGCCTCCAATACCGACGAAGCTCGCCGGGTTGCGAACTCCTCGAGAACCGTTCCTCCCGAAAGCATCAACACCACGATCGACCCGACAAGGAATTGCCCCATGAGCGCCGAGGCAATGATGGAGATGCCGGCCAACAGATCAGAGCCAAATTCGCGAGCCAGACCTTTTTGAATCAAGCGAAAAACAAGAGGTAGGCCACCAAAAACGAGGACGACATATAGCGGGAGATCTAGCACCAAACCACGGCTGCCAAAAACGAACCGCAATAGAAGGTGCGCACCAATACCGGCAATCGCAACGGCCGCAATCAGCACGTCCCGGCGGAATTGCCCATCGGCTGTCGCAAAAGAAGAAACCCGGGGTTGAGGAGAGCCAGTCGGGCTCATCTTGCTACGATACTCCTCAACCCCGGGCACGTCCGCCGCAATCGGCGCTTGGACCACGTCCACCTCGATTGTCGCTCAGGCACGCACGGTCAGAACCGGGCACTCCGCGTTGGCAACCACATGATGCGCAATCGACCGCAGCAAATGCGTTGTGGCACCAACTCCTCCTTGAGGACCGCGCACGCCGAGGACGATCAGGTCTGCTCCAAGAGCAATGGCAACCTCCATGATTTTCTCCGCCTCTGGCCCTTGCTCCACCCTGCACTTCGGCTCACACCAGAGTTCCGCTTCCGCCGGCACGAGGGTTTGCAGTCGGCGCAGCGTGGACTCCGCGTATTGTCCCGCATGCACCAGCTCCCCGACCTCGGGTTTGCCGGTAACATTGAGCAGCGTCAGATTCGACTGATGCTCTTGCGCCATGGACACCGCGAACGGCAGCGCGGCAAGGGACTCGGGGGAAAAGTCCGTCGCGAAGAGGATCTGTTTCATCGCCAGGCGGCGCTCCGTGTTTAGTGAAACGTGAGGCCCTACCGTGAGCACCGGGCACGAGGTCTTCCGGAAAACTTCTTCCGCCGCCGATCCGAGCAACGCGCGGCGGACGCCCGTCCGTCCATGCGTGCCCATTACAATCAGATCGGTCTTCTGTTGATTCACCATTTCACTGAGCGTGGGCCACAGATCACCCTCGGTTACGGTCACCTCGTGCGGAACGGTGGACAGCATTTCGTGCAATTGTTTTGCTTCAAACTTAGCTTGTTCTTCGGCGGCTTCGATCACTTGCGGCAGGGCCTCCGGACCGACGATGGGATACATCGCCGGGAACCGAACGTGTAAGCCATGCACTTTGGCGCCGTATTGTTTGGCCAGGCCTATCGCGTAAGGCAAGGCAGCCTCCGCGGCGGGAGAGAAGTCCGTCGCGAACAGAATGTTCTTCAAAGCGATTCGAGTTTTGGCCGCGACTGCGTTCATAAGGCACCTCCTCATGCATCTTGTATATGCCGAATCGGGAATAGTGGATGTGATTTCCGTCACCTTGGACGGTGAGAGCGGTCACTTTCACAAAAGCTCCCCTAAGCGATGCTTTTTGTGGAAGTCAGGCCGGGCTTGGCACGGAGGGGCGCATGCGAAATCTCCTGAAAGTGCGAGAAATCGCGGCGGAGGCGCCCCTTCCGAGCTTCAGGCCCAAACGGTGGTCCAGCCTTCTGTGTGGAAGGGAGTCTAGCCATGTCGAATAAAGTGATTTCCTGCTTGCCCCGGACTGAATTGGGCTGCACATCAAATTCGCGTTCCGCGTGGGTCTACTACCCGCATGAGCTGTTGCGGCGCCCCGAGGACGAATCAGGTCAGCGCCCCGGCCGCACTCAGGAAGAACCGTGTCTCCCCGCTCACCCACGCGTTGGAGGAAAAAACGAACTGGAGGAAAAGAAGGAAAAAGAAGATGTGGCCTCCAACCACGGACACTCTCTATTCCAGGAAGTGTTTTTCTTTTGCACGGTCAAGAATGTGGGCGATGTTCCCGGGACGGGTTGTATTTACGTCGAAACAGTCGTGGACCGCGATTCCGGCATCGCATTTGCAAAAGTCTATCCCGCAAAGAATGCGATGAATGCCGTCGACATTCTCGCAAGC
>JBGQJJ010000146.1:0-5177 GCA_041498955.1 Terriglobia bacterium | reverse complement strand
GGCTTCAAGGTGGCGATGGTCTTTTCGATTTTGTCGTTGTCCCTGCTGAATGGCAGTAAACGGTTCACGCTTTCATCGTAGCTGAGGACCGCGCCCTCTCCCGAGGGGCCCACGACGGTTTGGGTGAAGACAATCGCGGATTTCTGGACGGCCGGCAACAGCGGCGCGATGCGCGAGCTGGTCTCGAAGACGAGCACGGCCGAGAGTGGCTCCCCGCCCAGGTCGAAGGACTCGATCTTCTGGTCGGCGCCGTCATCGAGGACGCGGAAGTCCTTCTGTTGAAGGTCGAGTACCGGTTCGCCCTTGTCGCCGATGACGACCACCGGCGCTCTCACCAGCGCGACCAGGACGCGGATCGTGCCTTGCGGCGCTTGTTGTACCGGTGTGCCTGGCTTGGGCACTATAGGCCCCTGCGATTGCTGAGAGCGCGCAGGCCAGGCCGCAAACACTGCCCCTGCCGCAAGTGTCACCAGGAAAACATCAATCGTTCGTCTCGAAGTCATCTCGCAGCCAGTCTACTCCTTTGGAAGCGAAAACGCGCCCCCGCGTTGGCCGCGCCCCGCCTGAGGCGGGCGCCGGCGGCTTGGAGCTCGCCGAAAGCGGGTATAAAGACGGAACACGCCAGGGCCGTGTCTCTGGCGTTTCCGCTCGGGGGTTGCGTAGAATGTCAAATTGCAGTCACTTGCAGTGGAGGGTTCATGAGCCGCAGGCGCCACCAGAAAGAAATCGAGCCGCCCTATCGCGATCCGCTTTTCATGGAAAGCATGCCGGCGCGCCCGGTGCGCATCACGACCGAATATATCGACCCGCTCGAGCGGCTTCGCCGTGAGAAGGTGGGAGACACGATCGTCATGTTCGGATCGGCCCGGATCCTTTCGCGCGATCAAGCGATGGCGCACATCCACAAGCTGCGGAAGGAAAAACGGCGTCATGCGACGTTGGAATATCGAGCCGCCCTCCGCGACGCGAAATCGGCCGTGGAAATGTCCCGCTATTACGAAGAGGCGCGCGAGCTGGCCCGGAGGATCACTTCCTGGGCCATGTCGCTCGGCGATCATCCGCGGCGCTTTGTGATCTGCTCCGGTGGAGGCCCCGGAATCATGGAGGCGGCCAACCGGGGCGCGGCCGAGGCAGGCGGGAAATCCATCGGCCTGAGCATTGAGCTGCCCCACGAGCAGCGCCCCAATGACTACATCAGTCCCGAGCTGAGTTTCATGTTTCATTATTTTTTCATGCGCAAGCTGTGGTTCGCGCAGCTGGCCAAGGCGCTGATTATATTTCCCGGCGGATTCGGCACCATGGACGAACTCTGGGAAATGCTCACGCTGATGCAGACCGGGAAATTGCACCGGCGAAATTTGATTTTGATCTATGGGCGTGAGTACTGGGACCGCGTGCTCGACTGGAAGCACATGCTGCGCTGCGGAACGATCAACAAGCACGAATATGGCTTGCTTCAGTTTGCCGATACAGTGGACCAGGCCTTCGACCGCGTGCGCGACGACCTTGAGAAACATCACCTCGAGCCGGATACGCTGCTGCAATAGTGGGCCAGGAGTCCGTCCCAAAGAACGAAGAATCAGTCTGATTTTCTTGGCCAGTCCCGTCAGGGACGAAAGATCGTAGCCCACCCCGACCGGGTCGGGGTGGGTAGGTGTGAGGGCAGAGGACCAAGCCCCGGAGGGGCGGTACATGGTTACCCCTGTGCCGCCCCTCCGGGGCTGTGAACAATCGCACCCTGCGTCCCACCGTTAAAACAGTGGGCTACGTTATAACGTCCCTCCGGGACTTCCGGAAGCGAATCGAAACACGAACGGGCCGCCTCGATGAAATCGGGGCGGCCCGTTCTTGCAATTGGAGGAGTGAATCAGGAAACTTAATTCTTGCTGGCCACCAGATCGTCGGAGAACACGCCTTCGAACCGGCGCTTTTCGTCCTGATCGTGCAGCAGGACCACGGGAGCAATCCGCAACGAATGCCGGCACGAGCGGCAGGCCGCCATTTCCCCTTGCAGGTCCTGCAGGAAACCATCCGTGAAATGGTACTGATCGGGAGTGCGTCGCGCAGCCTTTACGCCGCGCTCACCGCAGTACGGGCAAGTGTATTCAAGAGTATCCTCTTGCGGATCACGGCCCAGCGCGGCCCAGCCCGTATATCGGACCCCAACAGCCTCTTTCGAAGGAAGACGCATGATTTTGTACCTCGCCTAAATATCGAAACTGCATATGTGATGCGCGGAGATCGGAAATTGGTGCATAAAAAGCAAATACTTGTAATTCTCTGATATTAATAGACTTATCTGCAATATTGTGATTAGACCTGAATTCCGAAGTTGGTCTGGGAACTTGCGGTTGAAATCCGGGAACGCCAATCTCCCGATTGGCGCTTTGCATAACGCCATTCAGGAGAATGGCGTTCCCGGGATCGGCGTCAAGCACAACAAAAAAGGGCCGAAGATATCGGTGCTTCGGCCCTTGCACTTCCCGGCGCGGCTCCTCCTCCAGCGGCGCCGGGGAAACGTTCGCCGGGAAAAATCAGAATCGGACGACAACTCCCGCGGAATAGCGGAAATTGTTCCAGTTCACCTGGTTCGTCGAGGTCGGCATACGCGTGAAAAGGTAATCCACTTGGGCGAGCCGAAGGCCAAGATGGCGTGTCGCATTCCAATCGAGCCCGATTCCGGGAGCCGTGGCAAACGTGTTGTGATTGATCGTGGCTTGGCTGTAGCCGGGATTCGTGTGCACGAAGCCAAATAGGGCCTGCGCGAAAGGCGAGAGCGAGGAACGGTGAAAGAGTGAAATCTTGGGCCCCGCCATGAGGGTCTCGGCGGTTGCATCGACATCCGCGCCGCCGATATGAGACGCGTGGACGCCGCCCGCTTCGACGACGAGGCTGCCCCAGTTGGTGAGATTGAGTGCGACCGATCCGACGCCGCCATTGGCGTTAAACGAAGAGAGCGCAATGCCGGGGCTGGTATGAACGTAGGAATATCCGGCAAACAAATCGATTCTAGGAACATCTTGTGCGGCGGCGTTTAAGCTGACCAAAAACACCAGTCCCAAGAGACACAGAAGTTTACGCATTTAGTTTTTCTCCTGTTGATGAGTTTGGATCGTGCGAATTTCCGCAGATCCATATTGACGCGACGGTGAGCCCCACCCTGAGGGATCCCAAGCCGTCCGAAACAAACAACCGTTCGAACGTGAAATGGGATGCACTATTTTTGTGCAGCGGTTGCCCGCCCCAAAAAGATTTACAGGAGAGGTTCGCGCGCGAAACGGGCGATGATTTCCCGGGCCGAGTCGCGCACGCGCACGATATTTTGCCAATCTTCCGCCGAGGAGGGAGGAGTGATCGGCGGGCAGATGGTGATGGTGATGCGTCCGGGGCGCGGCAGCCAGGCGCCGTCGCGCAGCACGCGCCGCGTTCCTTCGAGCGCGATGGGCACGATCTCCCGCTGCGCCGCGATGGCCGCCTTGAATGCGCCGAGATGAAAGGGACGCACGCCGGATTGCGCGGTAAAGGTTCCTTCCGGAAAAACGAAAACGGATTCGCCGCGCCGCAGGGCGTCCTCGATTTGTTCCGCTTGGTGCAATCGCGCGCGCGGGTCTTCGCGGCGAAACGCAAAATGCCCGAGCTTGCGCAGAAACGTCCGGAAAAAAGGCATGGACATCACTTCCGCCTTGGCGACGAAATGGTAGTCCGTGCCAAGCGCCGCCATGAGCACGACAATATCCACGTAGCTCGTGTGATTGGCGACCAGCATGCGCGTCGCGTTTTCCCGCAAGTGCTCGCGGCCGTCCACGCGCACGCGCCAACCCGCGACTTTCAGATACGCGCGCAGCGCCGCCATCGTCACGCGCGCCGCACTCTTGCGTGAGGGCGAAAGCAGCACGTACAGCCACGCGGGAAGCAGCAACAGGGCGAACATCGCGATGGCGTAGCATCCGTAGGCCACCTCGATAGTTCGCCGCAGCGCGGCGCGAATTCGCCCGGCGCTCGATGCCGCCGCGAGACGCGCGAGCTGCAGCCAAACAGGCGGCGCTTCGGAATTCAGTTCGCCGGAAAGGAACCGCTGCTTCGTGGCGTCGCGGCGCAGCTTTCCACTCGACGTTTTTGGGATGACGTTCGGCCGAACGACTTCAACCACATTGGGAGGGAAACCCAATGTTTCGGTGATCTGCGCCGTGATGGCCTGAGCGAGTTGCGCCAACGCTTCTCGGTCGCGCCCACGAGATTCGGCGACGATCACCAGCCGTTCGGTGCCCGCAACCGGATCGGCCGCGCCGAACGCCACCACGCAGCCCTTGCGCACGCCCGGCACTCGCGCCACGGCGTCTTCGATCTCGTGAGGATAAAGATTGTGCCCGGCATGAATGATGATGTCCTTCACGCGGCCGGTGATGTAAATTTCGCCGTCGGCGCGATAGGCGCGGTCGCCGGAGTTGAGCCATCCGGCCGCCGCGCCCTCGGGAAGCAGCGCCGCTGTCGCGCCCTCATTTCGATAGTAACCCTGCGTGGTGGAGGGTCCGCGAAACCAGAGCTGCCCCTCGACGCGCTCTCCCACATCTTCTCCGCGTTCATTCGCGATTCGCACTTCGTGGCCAGGAACTGGCGGGCCTACGGAGACGAACGAGATTACATTCGGATCTTCGTTTGAGTTGGGGGCGGAAGCGTCCGGCGGCGCCGGCACCGCGCGGCCTTCTTGCGCAAACGCGGCGCGCTCGAGGCGGTCCACGCGCGGCCCGCGGCCCACCGGCGGAAACGCCACAGCCAGGGAAGCCTCCGCCAGGCCGTAGACGGGTAACAGAGTTTCGCGGCGGAAGCCGCAGGAAGCGAATCGCGCGGCGAAGCGGTCAAGCGTCGCGGGAAGGACGGGCTCCGCGCCGTTGAGCGCCGCTCGCCACGCGCTCAAGTCGAGACCTTGGATTTCTTCATCCGAAACTTTGGCTGCGGCCAGCTCGTACGCGAAATTCGGAGCCGCGCCCATCGTGCCGCGGTACCGATGGAACGCGCGCAGCCATCGCGCCGGCCGTGAAAGAAATGCCAACGGCGACAGCACCACCATCGGCAAGCCGAAATACAGCGGCATGAGCCACGCGCCGATCAGTCCCATGTCGTGATAAAGCGGCAGCCAGGTCACGCCGACGTCGTCATTGCGCATGCCGAGCGCCTCT
>JBGQJJ010000145.1:0-5248 GCA_041498955.1 Terriglobia bacterium | reverse complement strand
TGCTGCTCCCGCCGAAGCGAGGGTGCGATGAGCCGTCCGATCCAGGTGATGAAATTCGGCGGCACATCGGTCGGAGATGCCAGCCGAATCCGCAGCGCGGCGGCGATCGCGGCGGAAGCGTCGAAGGACCGCGCGGTCGTCGTGGTGGTTTCCGCGATGTCCGGTGTGACGAACACGCTGATTGCCGCGGCCGGAAAGGCGGCGACCGGCGATGAGGCCGCGGCCGAAGCGCTCACCAGAGCGCTGCACGAGAAACATCACGAGACGATCGGTAGTCTGATTTCCGACATCGAAAGCCGGCGGCAACTACTCTCCGAAATCGACGCGTTGATCGACCGCGCGGCGAATTATTGCCGCGGCTGCGCGCTGCTCGGCGAACTCTCTCCTCGCGCGCTCGATGTGATTGCCGGTACCGGAGAACGCCTCACCGCGAGAATGGCCGCCGCCGTGTTGCGCGAAATGGGCCTCCGCGGCGTGGCGTTTGACGCGACCGATTTGATTGTGACCGACGAAGTTCACGGCGGCGCGCGGCCGTTGGCCGGTCCTACGCGTAAGAAAACGCAGGCGGCGCTTTTTCCTGTGCTCGAAGCGGGCGGGATTCCCGTCGTCACCGGCTACGTGGCCGCGACGGCAAAAGGCATTCCCACAACGCTCGGCCGCGGCGGATCGGATTATTCCGCGACGATTTTGGGCGCGGCGCTCGACGCCATCGAAGTCATCATCTGGACGGACGTGAACGGTGTGCTGACGGCGGACCCGCGCATGGTTCCCGACGCGGCCACGCTGGACGAAGTTTCCTACACCGAAGCGGGCGAACTCGCATTCTTTGGAGCGAAGGTGCTCCATCCGATGACGCTTCGCCCGGTTATCGAAAGCGCCATTCCCGTTTGGATTCGCAATAGTTTTCAGCCGCATCTGGCCGGAACCAAGATCACGCAGTCCGTGCGGCCCGCGCCGCAAGGCGTGAAAGCCGTTACGGCGACGCGCGACGTCGCCATGATTGCCATCGCCGGTCCCGGCATCATCGGCGTCCCGGACATTGCCGCCCGCATTTTCACGGCGAGCGCGTCGGTGCACGCGAACATCGTGATGATTTCGCAGTCGTCCTCGCAGGACAGCATCTGCTTCGTGGTGCAGGCCGCCGACGCGGCGCGCACGGAAAAGGCGTTGCGCGACGCGCTGTACGAAGACGTTCACCAGCACGACCTCGAACACATCAAGGTAAACCGCAACGTGGCCATTGTCGCGGCGGTCGGCGAGAACATGGCTGGAACACCGGGCATCGCGGGGCGCGTCTTCAGCACGCTGGGCAAGGAAGCAATCAATATCATTGCCATCGCGCAAGGCTCTTCCGAATACAACATTTCTTTCCTCGTGGAATCGGGCGGGATGGAAAAGGCCGTGAAGGCGCTGCATCAAGCCTTCGGCCTCGGCCGGCAGGAGAAAAGCGGTGGTGCGAGAGAGGTCTCGCACGTTAGTTCATAAATTTGTTCGGGGTGACAGTCAGTCTTTGCGTGGTCTTACGACTCGAACCTTAGCCTCGGTCACCACCACAAAACAGCCGGGCCGGCTGCTCACGTCCTCCGTTCGAAAGATCTCAGTCATCCTCTTCACCAAACGCTTCCACGAAGGCGTGTGAAGCCGGACAATCAAAATGCCGCAATGCGTCCCGGGCATGAACTTTCTCAAATCAGAAAAATCCATGTCCTGTGTAACGAACAATCTGGAATCGTTTTGAGCGGAGTTCCAAATCCGCAAATCCTGGGCTCCAGTTAGATTTTCTTGTTGGACCGTATGGACGTCGTGGCCCAGTTCCCTCAGAATGGCTTGGAGCCGGAGAGGAAGATTCTCATCCAGCTTGAGTTTCATCGAATGCGAGGAACGGCGTGAACGGGCAAATCCTCTTCCGCTGAGGCAGCCGCGAAGGCGATGGCCGCACGAATGTCTTCGTCTTTCAGGCTCGGAAATTCGGCGAGGATCTCTTCGGGGCTGTCGCCTTCCGCCAGGCTTGCAAGCACAGTTCGCAGGGTCACGCGTGTTCCGCGGAAAACTGGTTCTCCGCCGCAAATACCGGGATCGCGAATGATTCGCTCGGCGTGATTTTTCACTTTGTCCGTGGCACCGCTCATGGCTCGCCTCTTCTTCCTTTCATTATATCACCATGGGCAAAAGGAGCGAGATTCCCTGGGGAATAGTTCAGCCGCGCGCAAACGTCACAGCGCCGGGATCGGCGGCCGGTGCGAGATTGGCTCGTCCATTCGCAGCAAGGTGTTCGAGGATGAGGTAGACGCTCTCGGTGGAGTCCATGGCGCCAATGGCTGCGGCAATCTGGCTTGCCGTCTGCGGTGTATTTGAAAGCGCTGCGTATGCCTTGGCCTGGAGGCTGAGCACAGCCGCCGCGGCTTTCTTCCCTGCTTCGACGCCCGGCTGGTGGTACGCGTTGATGTGGATCAGCGAAGCGTAGAGGCTGACAGCGCGCTCGAACAAGGCGATCAGCGCGCCAATCGCGCGCGCATCGACGCGGCGAATCGTGATCGTCATGGACTGGCGGTCGTTGCCGTACAGCGCTTCTCGCGTGCCGACCAGGAAGCCGTGCAAGTAATCTCCCGCCGTCACGCCGGGCTCAACTTCCACAGGCGAGCCTCCGGATTCGAGAACGCGCACGAACGTCACGAAGAAATTATTCACGCCGTCGCGCAATTGCTGCACGAAGGCGTGCTGATCCGTGGACCCCTTGTTTCCATAGACCGCGATTCCCTGCTCGACGCGGCGGCCGTCGAGATCGAGCTGCTTGCCGAGCGATTCCATCACGAGTTGCTGCAAATAGCGGCTGAACAGGAGCAGGCGATCCTTGTATGGAAGGACGACGAGGTCTTTCTTTCCTTTCCCGTCCGTCGCCGCATACCACATCAAGGCCATCAGCGCGGCGGGATTGCGCCGCGTTTCGTGAACGCGCGTCGCGGCGTCGCAGGCTGCTGCTCCGGCAAGCATGCGGACAATATCGATTCCCTGCAATGCCGCGGGAAGCAAACCCACCGCCGAAAGTTCGCTCGTCCGGCCGCCGACCCAATCGAACATGGGAATGCGCGCGAGCCACGCTTCCGAATCCGCTTGCTTGTCCAAGTGCGATCCGGCCATCGTGACCGCGACCGCGTGGCGCGCGAAATTCAAATGCGCCGCGCGATAGGCTTCGGAAACGACCACCATGCCGTTGCGCGTGTCGGGAGTCCCGCCGCTCTTGCTGGTCACAAGGACGAGCGTCTCCGGAAGAAGTCCTTTCAGCGATTCCAGCATGCGCGCGATGCCGTCGGGATCAGTGTTGTCGATGAAATGCATTTTCATGCGATCCGCCGCAGGCTCTCCAAGAGCATCGCCGACGAACATGGGGCCCAGCGCCGAGCCGCCGATGCCGATCGCGAGGACCTGCGTGAATCGTTCGGCCATGGGCGGCTTGATTTTCCCTGTGTGCACGCCGGCGGCGAATTTTTGAATGGATTCCACGGCGCCCGTGATTTCCAGGGCGATTTCTTTCGTGGGCGCGAGTTGCGGCGCGCGCAGCCAGTAGTGCCCCACCATTCGCTTTTCGTCGGGATTGGCGATCGCGCCGCTTTCCAGGGCGTCCATGTCCTTGAATGCCTTTTGCATGGCGGGTTCCATTGACGTCAGAAACGCTTCGTCGAAATGCATCCGGCTGATGTCGAGCGAGAGATCGAGCGAATCCACGCGGCAAAAATACTGGCGGTAGCGTTTCCAAAGTTCGGATGCGTTCATGCGTTCCTCTCGGGTCTTGGTAGCACAGGCTTCAGCCTGTGTGGTTTGGTGCTTGCGAGGACTAAACCCCACAGGCTGAAGCGTGTGCTACTTAACCCCTATCGCTTCGCGGATTGAATTTGTTCCTTCGCCGCGGCGACGACATTTTCGACGGTGAAGCCGAAATGCTTCTGGAGCGCCTTGATCGGCGCGGAGGCGCCGAATCCGTGCATTCCGATGCTGCGGCCCGAAATGCCAACGTAGCGCTCCCAGCCGAACGTGGCGGCCATTTCGACGGAAACGCGCGCCTTTACGGCGGGCGGCAGAACGGAATCGCGATACGCCTGGTCCTGCTTTTCGAACAGTTCCCACGACGGCATGCTGATGACGCGCGACTGGATCCCTTCTTTCGAAAGCTGCTCGAACGCCTCGACGCACAGCGAAACTTCGCTGCCCGTGGCTATCAGCAACACATCAGGGCGCGCACCGGCGTTTTCGGCGAGCACATACGCGCCGCGCGACAGCCCCGCGGCGGGAGCGAATCGCGTGCGGTCAAACGTGGGCAGCGCCTGGCGCGTCAAAACCAGCAGCGCGGGCTCGTGCTGAAGCTGCATGACCAACTTCCACGCTTCGACCACTTCATTGGCGTCCGCCGGGCGCAACGTGATCAGGCCGGGCGTGGCGCGTGCGATCGCCAAGTGCTCAATCGGCTGGTGCGTCGGCCCATCTTCGCCGACGCCGAGCGAATCGTGCGTCAAAATATAGATGACTGGAATTCCCATGATCGCGCTCAACCGCAAGCCGCCGCGCATGTAATCGGTGAACACGAAAAAAGTGGCGCCAAACGGACGCACCTTGGTCAGGCTCATGCCGTTGATGACCGCGGCCATGGCATGCTCGCGAATGCCGAAATGCAAATTCCGGAACGAATAGTTGCCGGATTGAAATCCGGTTGCGGGTTCGAAGGTGAGCAAGGTCTTGGTCGAAGGCGCGAGATCAGCCGAACCCCCTATCAGCCACGGAACATTTTTCGCAATCGCGTTTTCGACTTTGGCGGAGGAATCGCGCGTGGCCAGTCCCTTCGCATCGGCGGGGAACGACGGCAATTCTTTGTCCCAACCTTGCGGAAGCTGCCGGTGCGCCATGAGCGTGATTTCGCCGGCCAGTTCGGGATAGGTGGCGCGATATTCGCCGAATCGCGCGACCCAATGATCGCGGTCCGTTTTTCCCCGGACGCCGATCCCCTTCTGAAAATGTTCATACACGCCGTCGGGAATCAGAAATTTCGCGTCCTCGGGCCAACCGTAGACGCGCTTGGTCAATTTGACTTCCTCTTCGCCGAGCGCCTCGCCGTGCGCGGCGGCGGTGTCCTGCTTATGCGGCGAACCCCAGCCGATGTGGCTGTTCACGATAATGATCGTCGGCCGGTCGCTCGTTCCCAGGAAGGTGCGGAAGCCGGCGCGAATCATGTCCAGGTCGTTCGCGTCGGTGACGTGCG
>JBGQJJ010000144.1:0-5276 GCA_041498955.1 Terriglobia bacterium | reverse complement strand
TCAGAAATGGCTGGATTCGCTGCTCGAACCTCCAGAGTCCGCGGGCCCCGAAGAAATTTTCCCCCACGCCGAACGCCTCCAGTTTTCCACGAAGCGGTGACCCACGCCCCAGGAGGGAAGCGGCATCAGCAAGCGCAACGAAAGGCCATTCAGATAGGGCTCGTACATTTCGCGCAATTCAATCAGTTTCTTGTCTCCTGATTCGCCGCACTTGCTGGATGCCCGGCATTCCAACAGAAGGTTGCGGACCTTCACGACGTCTTGCGGGGGAAGCCGGTCGTGCGCCGGCCGGGACGCCGGCACTCTTAAAACCTCGGCCAAGTCCACGACTGCGTGACGCGCAATCGCGAACGTCAATTGCGATTGCCATTTGGCCGTGCCTTCGCCGTAGGCGATGAGCAGCGCGGAGACATCGAGGACGGCCGTAAACGCGGCGAGCCAGGACTGATTGTCATGCTGCGAACGAAAATAGCAGAGCACCGGATAGGAGAGGTGGCTCTCCATGAGTTGCGCGGCCCATGTTTCCCAATCGCGAAGATAGGGAGTCAGAACCTCGCTGTCCGCAAATTGCGCGTGCCTGCGCAGCAATTCGGCAGCGGTGGGAGGCGAACCGGCGCGAGCGTCGAGAAGCGAGATGTTCAACTCCCTTTGAGAAAACGCGCCGTAAAGCGTCGGCAAATACGAAATCATGAGGCCCAGAAAGCCGAACCCCATCCCGCCCTCGGTGACCGTGATCGCCTTCGCCAGCGTGGTTCGCGGCGTCACATCGCCCAATCCCAGAGTAAAAAATGTCGTTCCACTCAAATAGAAATCGGTCCGAAACGTCGGCGTTTCTCCCGGCGCGTTTATGGCTGAACCGGCCGACCAGTGCAACATGGAGAATGAAAGTATGAGCAAGAATGCCCACGTCGCGAACAGCCCCAGAAGCGAAAGTGGCCCGTAATAACTGAGGTGGGCCTCCCGCAGCTTACTCGAGCGGAACAACCGGTTGATCGCGGCCCAGAATTTCCACGTGACCCGGTAGAACATTCGCACCAGCCGGATGGGACGCGTGACCCGCCGGGGCAGAATGATGGTTTCAAACGCCTCCCACAGCGTGGCGAGGAGAATGAAGAGGCCCGCGATGGCGATCAAAAGTTTCATCCACACTCCGGCGGCTCGGAACACAATATCAGGTGTTGGCCGAGAGCAGAAATTCCTGCAGGTCGGAAAAACGGTTGGGAAAGGGAACGGATTTCTTCGTCCGGTCCAGGAACGCCGCCAGGCGCTCCGGCATTTCCGGACGGACGCCGGTGGCGCGAGCGACGGTTTCGGCGAACTTGGCGGGATGAGCCGTGGCAAGCACGATTCCCTGTGGTGTGGGTTGATTTTGTTTCGCGAAGCTCTGCCAGCCCAGCACGCCCACGGCCGTGTGCGGATCGAGCACGTAGCCGTGGCTTTGCTCCACGTCATGCATGATGCGCAATGTTTCCTCGTCGTTGAAGCTGCATCCCCAGATGTCGCGGCGAATGGCCTGAAGATCGTTGTCGTAAAGATCGACGATGCGCGCGAAGTTGCTCGGATTCCCGACGTCCATCGCATTGGAAATGGTGTGGCGCGAGGCGCGCGGTATCAGCTTGCCGCTGCGGAGGAATTCAGGCACGACGTCGTTGGCGTTGGTCGCCGCGATGAATTGCGCGATGCCCAGGCCGATGCGCTTAGCCAGCAGTCCGCCGGTCAGATTGCCGAAATTGCCGCTGGGGACCGAAAACACGGGAAGGGATTCCGACGGCCCGAGTTGCGCGACAGCGGCGAAGTAATAAAAACTTTGCGGAATCAGCCGCGCGATGTTGATGGAATTCGCCGACGTGAGCGTGAGCTTCTCCGCGATGACGGGATCGACCAGCGCTTGCTTCGCCAGGCGCTGGCAGTCGTCGAATGAGCCGGACACTTCGAGCGCCGTGATGTTCTGGCCGAGCGTGGTAAGCTGTTTTTCCTGCGCATCGCTGACGCGCCCCGCGGGATACAGAATCACGACGCGAATGCCGGAAACTCCGAGAAAGGCTTGCGCCACCGCGCTTCCCGTGTCGCCCGAAGTCGCCACGATGACGGTAAGCTGCTTTCCCGACTCGGCGACAAAATATCCCATCAGCCGGGCCATGAAGCGCGCCCCAAAATCCTTGAATGCCAGCGTCGGACCGTGGAACAGTTCGAGAACGTGCAGCCGTTCGCTGAGCGTGACGAGCGGCACGGGGAAATTGAACGCCTCCGTCACGATCTTCATCAGAATGTGCGGAGGAATTTCATCGCCCGCGAACAGCGCGCCCACATCCTGCGCGATTTCATGAAACGTGAGCGACGCCAGGCGGTCCAGGAAATCCTGCCCCAGGCGCGGAATTTCGACGGGCATATACAGCCCGCCGTCGGGCGCCGATCCGCGCAGGACGGCGTCGCGCAAGGAAACTTCCGGACTGCGGTGGAGAGTGCTTCGGTATTTTGTCACGCGGGCCGCGCCTGCCCTTCGAGAAGCTCGAGGAAACCGCGCGCGTCGAGATTGAGTTTCCACAGGCGTTCCATGGAAACGGCGCGGTGCGCGTAGCGTTCGTAATATTTCTTTCGGTGCGCGATCAGGCGCGGATAGCATCGCGCGATCGCATCGTGCGTGGATTCGCCGGGACGCTGGTCGAACTGATCGCTCCACAGGACGGGCTTCGGGTCGGACAAATACCGCGCGATCAAGACTTCCTCTTCCGCGGGAGAAGCCTCGAGGTAAACCACCGACGTGAGACTTTGCATCCGGCGGCATATTTCCTCGCCTGCGTATACGACGCTGCCCGTGGTGTCCAAAACGGTCCCTTCCTCGCCCGACGTCTGAATTTCATCCAACGCTTCGCCCATGGATTTTACTTCGCACTCCAGATATTTTTTTTCACGCTCGCGATAGGCTGGATCGTCCGGCCAACCCATCCACGCCGCGACTCCGCCAATGCCGCGATACCCCCCTGCCGCCAGCTCCGGAGCAAGTTTTTTCTCGATCCGGTCGTCGATACTGATGACGCGAAATCCGGCAGCAGCCAGCTTTTGCGCCCAATGCGACTTTCCGGCGCCCGACATTCCGATAAGGGACAGCTTGATCACATACCCTCGGTGGCGTTTGCTGTTGCCAAGTGGGTCAATTCATCGAGACGCACACGATCGGAGGATTGTGTGACATCTGATTCACCAGGGAACGCAGGTTCTCGTAGCGCTGGCGTCCCGCCGGCATTTTTGCAACATGTAGAGAGTACAAAAATCGCCGGCGAGACGCCGGCGCTACGACACCACATCCTCGTCCGATAACGCGGCTCGAACATTCCGATCTCTTGGTTAGACATCCGGGCTAGCGACCGCCCAAAGAGGATAGCGTCCTCCGATGCGCCCTGCAAGTCCAGGGAGGTTGTGAGTTGAGTATTACGTTCTCGTCTGTTTGGGGCAATCCATGTGGCTAAGGGCTACGCCGTTTTTGGGACCAGGGCCAGCGAATCTTGAATCACGTCGTACACGAAATTGAGTTGGTCGGGCGTGATGACGTATGGCGGGAGGATGTAGACGACGTTACCGAGCGGCCGCAAGAGGACGCCTCGGCCGAGGAAATATTGGTACAGACGCGGCCGCAGCGACGACAGATACCCCGCGTCGGGCACTTCCAGTTCGATGGCTGCGACGGTGCCGATGTGGCGGACGTCCGCTACGCTGGGATGCGACGCGAACGCGGGCAGACGAGTCGCGTGCACTTTTTCAATTGCGGCAATCCGCTCGAAGACCGGCTCGCTCTCGAATATCCGCAGCGACGCATTCGCTGCCGCGCAGGCAATTGGATTGGCAGTGTAGGAGTGCCCGTGGAAGAACGCGCGCGCGCGATCGCCGCCCGTGAATGCGTCGTGAATGCGATCGGTCGCGAAGGTTGCGGCCAATGGCAGAAATCCGCCGGTCAGTCCTTTGGCGACGCACATCAGATCAGGAACCACTGCGGCTCGTTCGCACGCAAACATGCGGCCCGTACGCCCAAAGCCGGTGAGAACTTCGTCCGCAATCAGCAGCACATCGTGAGCGGCAGTCAGGCGGCGGACTCCGGATAGAAATTCCTCGGGATGAACGATCATCCCGCCCGCGCCCTGAAGCAGCGGCTCGACAATCACGGCGGCGATTTCATCGCCCTGTTCAGAGAGCAGTCGCTCCAGTTTGTTTAGACATTCGATTTGGCAGGTCGCGCGCGTGAGGCCAACAGGACAATGCGCGCAATACGCCGAGTGGGTGCGCAAGACGGGAATTCTCAACGCCTCGAACGCCGCCGTGAATGGCGAGTCGTCGCTCACCGACATCGCGCCCACTGTATCCCCATGGTAGGCGTGTTCGAGCGCGACGATCCGGCGCTTGTCCGGGCGTCCGCAGTTCTTCCAATATTGCAGGGCCAGCTTCAGCGCGACTTCCACCGCGGTTGAGCCGTCATCCGAGAAAAAAACGTGGCGCAGCGGTGCGGGGACAACTTTGCCCAGGCCCGCCGCAAGTTCTTCGGCAGGCTCGTGCGAAAATCCCGCAAAGAGAACATGTTCGAGCCGCGCGGCTTGTTCAGCAACGGCTTCCGCAATCGCCGGGTGCGAGTGGCCGTGAAGATTAACCCACCACGACGAAATCGCATCCAGAATCTGGCGCCCGTCCCGGGTCTCAATAAAAACACCTTTCCCGCAGCGAATGGAAAGAGGAGGCGGGTCTGCACCTTCCTGCGTGAACGGATGCCACAAATGGAGATCGGAAGCACTCATAGTTTATTGGAATGCCCGATGATCGAAATGTTTTTCATAGACGTCAAGTAGCGCCACGCGATCAATTTTCTCGAGGATGGGGATGTGTCCAATGACGCGAACATTGCCGTAATTCTCGATCGCTCGGCGATTGTCAATGTTCTTTTGGCCGATGAGCGCCACACCGCAAATCGGGAGACTCGCCTCTCGCAACGCGGCGAGCGTCAGAAGCGTGTGATTGATCGTTCCCAGCGCCGTGCGCGCAGCAACAATGATTGGGAATCCGATTTGCCGCATGAGGTCTCGCATCATATCGTGCTCGTTGAGAGGCACCATAACCCCGCCCGCGCCCTCGACAATCCATTTCCGGTCCGCCGGCGCTTCTGGCAGTTCGAACGCATCGAGAGCGATTCGAATTCCCCCCTCGCGCGATGCCAGATGCGGTGAAAATGGCGGATCAAATCGATACCGTTCCAAAGGGAGCCGGTCTTCCGTGGCTTCCGCCCAAAGTCGCAC
>JBGQJJ010000143.1:0-5285 GCA_041498955.1 Terriglobia bacterium | reverse complement strand
GTATTCACTTCCGTCTCTGATCTGAAGAGAAAGCTGTTGCGATACATTCGTCAGTACAACAAATCGCCCCGTACCGTGAAGTGGAAATATGCCGATCCATCGCGCCATATCAGTACACAATCAGTTGGTACAGGCCACTAGCGCGACCGTTAGCCTCGCCCTACCGCAGAAACCCTCGTTTTTATTGGAAAAATGGTCGGGGCGAGTGGATTTGAACCACCGGCCTCCTGGTCCCGAACCAGGCGCGCTAGCCAGGCTGCGCTACGCCCCGACGACAGGCACTCGGACGCGCAATAAAACGGCCCGAATGGAATGTTCAGAATAGCATAGCTCTTGGTCTGATCCTAGAGCGTGGCGGGCTTGCTCCGTCGCCGGCGCCATGAATCGCCGCGGCATGGCGAATCCATGCAGGGCTCCGCGTTCGACGCGGCGCTGCACGGCTGAATCTAAGCGCTGTGTTATAGTAAATTTCGCGAAGCAGAAATTTTCCGCATCCAGCTACGGATTCTCATAACCGGGAGAGACACGAGCCTTCGTTCGTGCAGACCAAGATGGCTTTGATGGAACGGATCCAGAAAGATTTGACCGCGGCGATGTTGGCGAAAGACGAACTGCGCCTGAGCGTGCTGCGCATGATCAAGTCCGCGCTCAAGTACAAGGAAATCGAAAAGGTCCGTCCGCTGGAAGACGCCGAGGCGCTCCAAGTGCTGCAAACGCTCGTCAAGCAGCGGCGCGAGTCGGTCGAACAATTTGCCAAGGGTGGCCGCCAGGACCTTGTCGACAAGGAAACCAAGGAAATCGCCTTTCTCGAGGCCTACTTGCCCGCGGGGGCTTCCGATTCCGACATGAATGCAGCGATCGAAGGCGCCATTGTGGAAACCGGCGCAAACTCGCCCAAATCGATGGGCGCCGTGATCAAAGCGGCAAAAGCGCGCCTCGAGGGCAAGACAGTGGACGGGAAGACTCTGTCCGACCGCGTGAGAGAGCGCCTGTCCAAAATGGCGTAAGGGCAAGTTGAGAGTTGAGAGTTGACAGTTAAGAGTTGAGAGTGAATTCCTGACCCGTGGCCGCACTGCTTTTCATGCAGACGCCATCTCTCTCATATCGACTTTTGAGCTTCTCTTCCGTATCCTCCCATCGTGCCATTGCCGGAAACAATTCCCGTTCGCTACACGGAGGAAGAAGCCGGGTATGTGACCGTGCGTCCTCTGGTGCGGCAAACGTTTCGCCTGGATGAACTTCTCGACATGATCCTCAGCGTCGCGGGGAAAGATGCGGCGCGCGTCCGGCAACTTCTGCATTCCGGCACGGTCGTCTATCATTTTTACCGGTATTCCTGGACAGGATTTGACGCGGACGAAGCGGAACTTGCCGCCGCGCTCGCGCGGTTTCCGGATGCCGACCCCTCACGCCCATTTTCGGCCAGCCACTGCACCAATGCCGTATTTGACGACGCCGGCGCAAATCCGAGGCATCTGCTGGATCTGGTTCGGGAGACCGCTTCCAGGCGCCGGATGTTTCGCGGGCAAAGTTTCTGGGAACGCCTGCTGGAAATTGCCGTCGAAGAGAATCCGGCATATCAGAAATATTCATACAGCCGCCGCGCGGACCTCTACCGCCTTGATCTGGACGCGGAAAATGCTACAAAGATCGAAGACGCGGCGAATCGGCTGGCTTCCGGAAAGCTGCGTTCCGCGTTGCGCGTGTTGCCCAGCGCCGCGTGCATTCTCTTCGTCTGCCCGCGGTAGACAAGTGGCACAGGCCTTCAGCCTGTGGGTTTTGGTCCTTGCTAGGACGAACCCCCACAGGCTGAAGCCTGTGCCACAAAACCCTGTGAATCTTCTGCACCCATCCTCTCAGAATTCTATCGAACCCAAAACAATTTGAGCCATAATGCCGGGCGGACGCGGAGGCGCTTGCCTGAGCGCCTCTCGAGGACGAGATTCGGAGCGGAAGAGTCTGCGGAGGTGTTTCTTGGCCACTAAACCCTGGAGTTCGACGGCGCCGCCGGCGGAGTTTCGTCCTTACGTGGACGCGTCGAGCGCGATGACGGAGTTCAGTTGGCGCGCGGTGATTCTGGGCGCGATATTCGGCGCGCTGTTTGGAGCGGTGTCCGTGTATGTGGGGCTGCGCGCCGGGCTGACGGTTTCCGCGTCCATTCCGATCTCCGTGCTCTCGATTTCCATCCTGCGCGCATTCGGCAAATCCACGATCCTCGAAAACAACATCGTGCAGACCACCGGCTCGGCGGGCGAATCGGTGGCCGCCGGCGTGATTTTCACATTGCCGGCTCTGATCTTCATGGGCTTTTCGCTCAACACGGAATATTGGCGCGTGTTTTTTCTCGCCCTGATCGGCGGATGGCTCGGCGTGCTGTTCATGATCCCGCTGCGGCGCCAGCTCATCGTCAAGGAGCATGGGAATCTGCTCTTCCCAGAGGGAACGGCGTGCGCCGATGTGCTGGTCGCCGGCGAGCGCGGCGGCTCGTTCGCCAGCAGCGTGTTCTGGGGACTGGGCATCGGCGGCGTTTACACTTGGCTGAAGAATTCGATGCACCTGTGGCCGGACCAGCCGGAATATCTTCCGAAGTGGCTGCCGGGCGCGTCCTTTCGCGCCGCGATCACTTCGGAATATCTCGGCGTCGGCTACATCATCGGGCCGAAAACCGCGGGCACGATTTTCGCGGGCGGCGTGTTTTCATGGCTGGTCTTGATGCCTTCAATCCGTTTCTTCGGCCAGAATTTGACGGGCCCGCTTTATCCCTCGACGATTCCCATCGCGCAAATGACGCCGGATCAATTGTGGTCCAGCTACGTTCGCCCGATCGGTGCGGGCGCGGTGGCCGCGGCCGGGTTGATCACGCTGCTGCGAACGCTGCCGACGATTTTGAGCGCGCTCACCGCGGGATTGAAGGACGTTCGCGCCCAGCGCGCCGGCACGGCTGCGCAGTCGGACCGGCTCGAACGCGATTTGCCGATGAAATTCGTGCTGATCGGATCCATCGTCATCATCGCGATGATGTGGGCGCTCCTCACCTTCAAGCCGATTCCGGGGGCGAGCACAGGTATCTTTTCCAATCTGATGGCGGCGCTATTGGTGCTCGTGTTCGGCTTCCTGTTTGTGACGGTGTCGTGCCGCATTTGCGGCCTGATCGGCACGTCGTCGAATCCGGTGAGCGGCATGACCATCGCGACGCTCATGGCCACCTGCGCGATGTTCCTGGTGGCGGGCTGGACGGGCGGCGCGTTCGCGGCGCTGGCGATTACGATTGGCGGCGTGGTCGCGATTGCAGCGGCGAACGCCGGCGCGACTTCGCAAGACTTGAAGACGGGTTACCTCGTGGGCGCGACACCTCAGCGGCAGCAAGTCGGATTGATGGTCGGCGTGCTCGTGGCTTCGTTTTTCATCGGCCTAACGCTGATTGGCATGAACAAGGGCCTTGAAAAATACATGCCCAACGTCATCCCCATCAATCTCGCCCAGCTTCCCGAGGGCGTGCAGGTCGAGACGCAGAACTACGAGCACGCCGGCAAAACGTACGTGCTCGTCAACGCGCTTGGCTCTCAGGAAATCCCCGACGGAAAATATCTCTACGATTCCGCGACGAACCGGATCGAAATCCAATGGGTGCAGGGAATCGGCAGCGACGCCGCGCCCGCTCCGCAGGCGCGCCTGATGGCCACCGTCATCAACGGCATCCTGACGCAACGCCTGCCGTGGAGGCTGATATTTCTCGGCGTCTTTCTGGTCGTCGCGATCGAGCTGCTGGGCGTGCGCTCGCTTTCCTTCGCGGTGGGCTCGTATCTTTCGATTGCCACCACGGCGGCGATTTTCGCGGGCGGCGCCGTGCGCTGGCTCGTCGAGCGCAACAAGCCCAAGACCGCCGATTCCGAAAGCGAAGTCAGTCCCGGCGCGCTCTATTCCAGCGGATTGATCGCCGCGGGCGGTGTCGTGGGCCTCCTGGCCATCATCATCAAGCTCATGGAAATCCGCGGCTGGGTCACGCCCGATAAATTCAACGTGGGCACAAAATGGATTGGCAGCCTCGCCACAAACGATTGGCTCGGCGTCGTAATGTTCGCACTGCTTGCGTCGTCGCTGTTTATTTTTGCGCGCAGGAAGCTCCAGTAGCACACGCTTCAGCCTGTGTTCTTTTTTGATCAAGCAAGTTCAAACCCCACAGGCTGAAGCGTGTGCTACTAAAACCCGTCGCGTGATAAACTCCCGCCCATGAGCGAAATTAAACCAACCCGCCGCGAAGTTTTGATGGGAACGGCCGCAGCATTTCTCATGAAGGGTGCTCCGGAGGGGCAGGCTGCGGATTCCTCCATTTGTTTCATGAGCGCCATCGAGATGGCCCGTTTGATCCGCGCGAAGAAACTCTCGGCGCGCGAAGCACTGGCCGCTCATTTGAAACAGATCGAGCGTGTAAACCCGAAGGTGAATGCCATCGTGACTCTGGTGCCGGAGATGGCCGCCGACGCTGCCGCCAAGGCGGATGAGATGCAAGTGCACAAAGAAACTTTGGCCCCGCTGCATGGCCTGCCGGTCGCGCACAAAGACCTCTTGGAAACGCGCGGCATCCTCACTACATTTGGATCGCCGCTCTTCAAAAACTTCGTCCCCACCGAAGACAATATCGTCGTCGATCGGATGCGGCGCGCGGGCGCGATCATCATCGGCAAGACCAACATGCCCGAATTCGGCGCGGGTTCGCAGACGTTCAACAAAGTTTTCGGGGCGACGCGCAATCCCTACGACGTGACGAAGACGTGCGGCGGGTCTTCCGGCGGCGCCGCCGTCAGTTTGGCCTGCGGCCTCGCGCCCGTTGTCAGCGGCACCGATACCGGCGGTTCATTGCGCAATCCCGCTGCCTTCTGCAACGTAGCCGGCTTCCGGCCTTCCGTCGGCCGCGTGCCGAACCCAAAAGCGTCATTCGCGTGGTCGACGCTGAGCACTTCGGGATGTCTCGGGCGTTCAGTGGCCGATCTTGCCTATGTGCTAAGCACGATCGCGGGGCCGGATTCCCGCGCGCCGCTCTCCATCAACGAACCGGGAGAACTTTTCGCGCGCCCGCTGGACCGCAGCTTCAAAGGTGTGCGCGTGGCCTGGTTCAAGGACCTTGGCGGAGCGCCCTTCGACCCGCGCGTGCGCGCCGTGGTGGACGGCCACCGCAAGACGTTCGAATCGCTAGGCTGCATCGTCGAGCAGGCGGAGCCGGACTTCGCCCCCGCGGAGATCGCCTTTCGCGTCCTGCGCGCGTTGGGTTCGGCGAATACTTATGG
>JBGQJJ010000142.1:0-5287 GCA_041498955.1 Terriglobia bacterium | reverse complement strand
CTTCGCACTGCTCTGGTATCTCATGGCCATAGCGGCTCTCCTTTTCCAAAGAAAAGTTCTCATCCCGGACTCTATCCGAGTCCGGGCCGAGAGCCGCTACTTCCTCTTTCAGGTTTCAACTAAAGGCGGGACAACTTCACTTTCAGGATCAAAGGGCATATTTGGAACGCGGGCATGCGCAGAATGCACTTCGAAAACACGTCCCTGACTACGAGCGACTCGTACCCCTGGGGATATTGCAACTGCGTTACGAAGATGCAGTTGCGAGATCCCTTGCGCTGGAAAAATGGCAGCAAGAGCAGGGCAGACCGGGCGGCAATCCAACCACAGGCGTGCACCGTCTTACGGAGAGATTGCGAGAATTAGGAAGAAGATCAAACCTCCGAAAACTCGAGGGGTAAACCTCAACCTAAGTTATTAATCGCCTAGGTCTCCTAGCCTCTTGCACAGCTCAGTCAAGCGCGTTGCAAGAGCGGCCGAAGCTCGCGGATGTCTTTCAGATTCTCTAGGCCTAACACTTTCTCGATTAGCGCATCGCATTTCGTTGCGCCGAGGACAGGGACGATTAGGTCGCGCGCTTTGGCGACCACCTCTTCGCGGTTCATCGGGTTTTCCGGCGTGCCGCGCACGGACTCGACGCGCTCGGTCAGTTTGGTTCCGTCGTTCAGCGTGACTTCGACGATGGCCACGCGCTTGGGGATGAGTTTTTCAAGTTCTTCGTCGGCGATGAGCTGCACCTTGGCGCGCTCGCGGAGGACGGCAGGATCCTGCATGCGCGGTTTGTCGTGGGCCGCTTTGAAGGATGCGGTCTTGTCGAGGATCATGACCGCGACCATATGTTGCAGGCAAATGTCCGGCATCTCGCGGTTGTTCACGGTGTAGGCCGCGCTGGTCGCGGCGCGCACGACGACTTGTTTCACCTGGTCCGGCTCGAAGGGGTGCTTTTTCAGGATCAGTTGCAACGCGTCCAGCGGCGATTGGATGGGGCCGCCGGTCGTCCATCTCTTGAGCGTAGTCCGCGTCACTTCGTACCGCTCACCGAGGCCGTCGACCATTTTTGCTGGGTCGGCTTTGGGATTGTAGGACAGGACGAAATTGTCGGGGCCCGACATAACGTCGGTGACGGCTGTCCAGCCCAGCTCTACCACCAGCGCCGCGTTCACCCCGTTGCGGGCGCTGCTGCCGCCGAACACGAAACCTTTTTCGATGTGGTCGGTATCACGCCGCCACGAAGCGAAGCCGGCTCCCGCCTGCTGGGCCGCGTAATCGAGCAGCCAGCGCATCTGCTGGGCGTTCAGACTGAGCGCGCAGCCGGCCGCCGCCGAGGCGCCAAAAGTTCCCACCAGAATGTGCGTGTCTTTGAGGATGGGTCCTGCGCCAACGGTCTGGAAAGCGCGCATCCCGATGTCGTAGCCAAGCGCCACGGCTCGCGTGAAGTGCTGCCCGCTGATGCCGACTTTTTCACCGATCGCCAGCGTGGCCGGCACGATGGCGCTGCCGGGATGCGCTCCTCCACCGGTATAGTCATCGTCCGTTTCATCGGAGTGGGCGAGTTCCCCGTTGGCGATGGCCGCCTCGATGGGTCCGAGGAGAACATCCGAGGCCACCACCGTGCAAATATTCGGTCCGCCATAGTCCCGGGCAAATTTCAGGGCCATGCGTCCCGGGGGAAGTTCGGAGCCGGAAATCATGGCGGCGAAGGTATCCAGGATGTGGTGCTGGGTTTCTTGCAGCACTTTTTCGGGTAACGCGGAGTTGCGGGCTTCGCTCATGTAGGTGCTGAGCTTGAGCATCATCGGGCTGATTTCGGCGCCGACATCTTCGGCGGCCAATTCCGCGCCGCCCGGAAACGCCGCGGCTGCGAGGACCCACGCCGCGCGTTGCACCAGATCGCGCCGAGTCAAATTCATTTTGAAGTTGCCGTCCGAAAAATGCGCATCTTGATTGTGTCCCATGGCCAGCCCCCGCAATCCTGAATTGTAGTTTTCGT
The DNA here is from genome assembly GCA_041498955.1 of Terriglobia bacterium. Taxonomy (GTDB): domain Bacteria; phylum Acidobacteriota; class Terriglobia; order Acidiferrales; family UBA7541; genus Palsa-360. The sequence continues at coordinate 3,297 of JBGQJJ010000142.1, read as the reverse complement.
CCCGGCCCACGCCGGGCGAATTGTCGCGTGGACGCATTGTAACTGAGATTCCTGCGTCGAGCGCGCCGGAACCGAGTCCATTCGCTGAGCGGTGGTTTTGATATCAAGGAGGTCGGGGCTACCGAGTCTGTGTGAGAGCTCGGACTTGGTTTATGTAGCGCCCGCCTTCAGGCGGGCATCTGCTAGATTCAAGGGTGCCCGCCTGAAGGCGGGCGCTACATATAGGGCTTCAGGGCCTGAAGGCCCCATTCATGTTCCGCCGGTTGTCCGACCTAAAGGTCGGACCTCCTAAACAACAAATTCAAATTCGATCGTGGGAGAAAGCTCGAAATTAGGACAGTACTCACCTTTGTTCCGCGCAATGATTCTTAGGTTCGCAGTGGTATCATCCCATGCGCAAATGACACCGACTCGAATCCCGCTGACACCAAATCAAATCCGCGGGTTCTGGGCGGCGTGGGGCGGATGGGTGCTGGATGGAATGGATTCCTTTATCTACGCGCTCGTTCTGGTCCCGGCGCTGCGCGACTTGCTGCCTCGTTCGGGAATCCCCGCGACAACCGCCAATATCGGATATTACGGCGGAATTCTCTTCGCGCTGTTTTTGATTGGCTGGGGAATGGCTCTCTTGTGGGGGCCGGTCGCCGACCGCTTTGGACGCGTCCGCACTTTGATGCTCACGATTATTTGTTTTTCCCTTTTTACTTTGTTGAGCGCTTTCTCCACGAACATCTGGATGCTCGCCGTGCTTCGGCTTCTTGCCGGAATCGGGATCGGCGGAGAATGGGGGATCGGCGCGACGCTGATCTCGGAAGAGTGGCCGGAAGAGCGCCGGACCATGGGCGCGGGCATGATGCACACAGGGTATTATTTCGGATTTTTTCTGGCCGCCCTGGCCAATTATTTCGTCGGCAGCCGGTTCGGCTGGAGATGGATGTTCGTGGTCGGCGGCGTGCCGGCGCTGCTCGTGATCCTGATTCGCAAAGGGATGACCGAGCCTGCGCGCTGGGAAGCCAAGCGCGGGCCGCTTGGCCAGGAATTGACGATGCGGCATACATTTTTGGAAATATTTTCGCCGCGATATCGCCTCCGCACACTGCTCAATCTGACGTACCAACTTGTGTCGACGATTGGATTGTGGGCGGGCTCGGTGTACGTGCCGGCGGCGATCACGTATCTGGCCGCGAAGGCGGGGCACTCGCCATTTCAATCGGCGCGCCTCGCGTCCTACGGCACGGCGATCCTTTCCATCGGAACGATCCTGGGCGCGCTCAGCGTGCCTGGCATCGCCGACCGGCTGGGACGCAGAGTCAATCAGGCGATTTTCTATTCGCTGATGTTCGTGGTGATCGTGGTGACATTCGGATACGTTTTCTATCTTCAAACGGACGCGCTGAAATGGTTCTTCGTCTGCCTCTTTTTCCTCGGGATTGGCGGAGCGAATTACACCGTATATTCTTTCTGGCTGCCCGAACAGTATGAAACCGAATGCCGGGCGAGCGCCCTGGCGTTCGCGCAAAATGTGGGACGCTTCGCCGGCGCGGGCGCCACGTTTCTTGTCGGATTGGGAGTGCGCCACTTTCAAACGCTGGGCATTCCGGTGGCGCTCACCGCGGCTGCTTTCATCGTCGGGCTCTTGCTTCTTCCCTTCGGCGTGGAGACAAAGGGCAAGCCTCTGCCCGCTTAGTTCGCATTGCGAGGATTAGAGATGACTCAGGAACGCAACGCACAATCCAAAACTGAAATCCGCGACGGGATGAGGGTCGATTGGGACGCGCCGATTCCCATGGATGATGGCATCATCCTGCGCGCCGACGTTTTCCGGCCGGTGAGCGAAGGCCGCTTCCCCGTGTTGCTCACGTATGGGCCTTACGCAAAGGGGCTCGCCTTTCAGGATGGCTATCCCGACGCCTGGGAAACCATGGCGCGCGAGCATCCGGATGTGGTGGCGGGATCGAGCAATCTCTTCCAAAGCTGGGAAGTCGTGGACCCGGAGAAATGGGTGCCGCACGGCTATGCCTGTGTGCGAGTGGACAGCCGCGGTTGTGGACGCTCACCGGGTTACGTCGATCCCTTTTCACCGCGTGAGACACGCGACTTCGCCGCGTGCATCGCCTGGGCCGGCGAGCAGCCGTGGAGCAGCGGCAAGGTCGGCCTCAACGGGATTTCGTATTACGGGATCAATCAGTGGCAGGTGGCGACGCTCGAGCCGCCGTACTTGGCGGCGATGTGCGTCTGGGAAGGAGCGGCGGAGTGGTACCGCGACACTTCGCATCACGGCGGAATTTATTGCACGTTCTGGGCGAACTGGTATGACATGCAAGTCAAGACGGTGCAGCACGGTCTTGGAACGCGCGGGCCGCGCAGCCGCGCGACTGGCGATCTCGTGTGCGGGCCGGAAACTTTGACCGACGCGGAACTGGCCGCCAACCGTTGTAATTTTGGCGCCGATCTCGTGGCGCATCCGCTCGACGACGATTACAGCAAGAGCCGCTCGCCCGACTGGTCCAAGGTGACCGTGCCGCTGCTCACTGCCGCGAATTGGGGCGGCCAGGGACTGCATCCGCGCGGCAATTTCGAGGGTTTTCTGCGAGCGGGCTCCGCGCAAAAGTGGCTCGAAGTCCATGGGATCGAACACTGGACCCATTTCTATACCGATTACGGGCGCGAAATACAGAAACGTTTCTTCGACTATTTTTTGAAAGGCGAAAAGAATGGCTGGGACCGCGAGCCGCGCGTGCGGTTGCAGGTTCGCCGCCTCGATCGCTTCGAGGAGCGCGTGGAGAAGGAATGGCCGCTCGCCCGCACGCAATGGACGAAATATTATTTCGATCTGACGAGCGGCGCGCTTGTAACGCGGCCGCCTGCGGAGCCCGCGAACCATTCTTTTGACGCGATGGGCGACGGCTTTACGCTGATGACGCCGCCGCTGACGGCCGAAACCGAAATTACGGGCCCTTCCGCGGTGAAACTATTTATTTCCTCGAGCACCGCAGACGCGGATATTTTCGCCGTGCTGCGCGTTTTCTCTCCTGACTTAACGGAAATTGTTTTCCAGGGAGCGATCGACCCGCACACGCCGGTCGGACAAGGATGGCTGCGCGCTTCGCACCGGAAGCTTGATCCGGCCCTCTCGAAACCGTGGCGCCCCTATCATGCTCATGACGAGCTGCAGCCATTGAAGCTTGGCGTGCCGGTGGAATTGGACGTGGAAATTTGGCCGACCAGCATCGTGGTCCCCGCGGGGTGCCGGATCGCGCTCACGATTCGCGGCAAGGATTACGAGCACGCGTGCCG
>JBGQJJ010000141.1:0-5314 GCA_041498955.1 Terriglobia bacterium | reverse complement strand
CGGAACAAAGGAGCCACGATGGGTCGCCACATAATGGAGCGACGAGGCCGTGATCATTCCCACCGAATCCTGGAGCGGCGACAAGACGTGAAACGTCATTCCGTATTCATCCGGGGACATCCTCTCCATCACAGGAATACGGACCGATTTCACATAACGGGAGCGCTCGCCATAGGCGATCAGATCCTTGCCATCTTTAGGGGGCGCCTCAGAAGGCGACATCTGGGCATCGGCGGACGGCACCACTCCCGCAGCCAAACCAACCAATGCGGCGCTATCCCTTAAGAATCTCCTTCGACCAGATAACTTGGAACTCATGGGCGCTCCTGCGCAGATGAAGTAGCCGGGACCGTTTTCCCTGCCTTCCCAGTGTTTGACAGTATACATCCGGTCGGAAAACATCCGAAAACGATCCTGCTGCTCCAGGGTGTCGATCGGAACACTACTCCAATAGATTTACACGGCAGGCACATAGCGCCAGAAGGATGAGATTTGCGGTGGAGGACAATGATTGGATCGATTTCTTCCCGCGAAACCGTCTTGTCGTCGATTGGGAACCAAAATCTCCCATATTCCGGTAAGGGTTTATCGGAATGCGGCGACAGACGATTGCGCGCCTGCGAGGAACTCATGCCTTAGAGGCATAATTCAGCTCAGTCATCGCTAATCCGTCGACCGTCGCTCATGCCTTCAATTGACGCCCGATGAACGCCTTGACCATTTCCTGCGCCCGGTCGGTTAGCGGCCCGGGGTTGGCGACCCACTCGTGCTCGGCGCCTTCGAAGATCTGGAACTGGATGTCGCCGCCGGCCGCCTTGTAGGACGCAACAAACTTTTCCTGAAACTCTGGCAGCACGTTGTCGTCGAGCGAGCCTGCCATGATCAGGAACGGCACGAGCGTGATTTTCTCGTGGCGGTCGAGGATCTCCTGTGGATTCGATTCGTGGATGGTGTCCCAGGGGTTGAAGAAGAGAGTGTGGTTCTTCATCATGCCGTCGCGCTTCAGCTTCTCCGCATTCTTGTAGCGCGCGAGCGGATCGCTGACTGGCGACCGCATCGCGGCGTAAGCAACCGTGGCGTCAACATGGGGCGCTTCGGGAAGTGGAATGGCGCTGTAACGTGGATCGTGCGGGCGCATGCCCAGGAGTTCCGCGACCTGGCCGCCGCTCGAACTTCCGTACAGGCCGATCTTTGACGGATCGCCATTCCATGTAACCGCTTTCGATTTCAGCCAACGCACGCCGTAGTTTGCATCCTGAACGCAGGCTGGGTACGGAGCTTCCTTTGCCAACGTCATATCAATGGCAACCACGAGGACGCCGCTGCTCGCGATGGCGCGGTCCATTGGCTCCTCTGCGGTGCGGTCTTTAGCGTTCCAAGCACCGCCGTGCAGATCCAGCACGGTTGGAAACGGCCCGGCCCCTTTCGGCTGATAAATGCGGGCCTTCAGCATCCGTTCGGCCGAGTTGCGTCGCATCTCGACCTCGCTCACCGTGATCTCTAACTTTGCCGCCGGGTTGTATGCCGTCTTCACGGCCCCTTCAGCCGCACAAGCGGGGCGCGATCCAAAGACCGACGCAATGGGTAAGCTGGCTGTGCCGACCGCAGTCAGCGTCTTAAGAAAATTCCGACGTCCGAGTCTATGCTCGTTCATATTAGCCTCCATGCATAACGATCGCCAACTGTATCCAGCGGGCGACACCGGGACATTCCGCAGGCCAGCCATTCGAACCCCGAGGGTTTACGTCTTGACTGCCCGGATGAGCATCCTTATACACCCGACACCCTGCTGAGTGAACCAAATTGTCCTTTGCATTATCGGAATTTTGGAATTTTTCCAATTCGGCTCGCTGGCCACATCCCGATAAGCAATTGACTGGGCTCCGCCCAGACAGGGACGGAAGAAAGTGGCTGCGACAGCTGCTTGTAAAATGAACAACCTAGCGGCCACTTTCTTAGAAGACGATTTATCAGGGCACGCGTGTCCTTGTGTTTCAAGAGGGAGACGCCATAGTGCTAAAGCCAATTACGCACAGGCGCATCAGGAATCTGCGCGGCTCTTTGAAGGGCACAGGTGTGATGAAGTTATTGATGAACCACCGCAAAAGTGAGAGGGAACGGAAGTGAGATCGATTTAACTCTAAACAAACCTCTCGCCATGAGTTAGACGCGCGCCGTTCGCAAATTGATGTGCGGAGATTTTCTTGCGACCTTCGATTTGTATGGATTCAAGGCGCAGGCAAGTCCCTTCGCCGCACACTACGTAAATTTCCTTTGTGGAAGGGGAAATCTCTCCGGGGGGGATGTTCGCCCCTGCCATGCCGCTCGTTTCCGGGCGGCCCCAAAGATGGCAGGTTTGCCCTCGAAACGCGGTGTACGAACCGGGCCAGGGCGCGAAGCCGCGCATGCGATTGTAAATTTGTTGCGCGGGCCGCGCCCAGTCGATTCGTCCATCTTCCTTTTTGAGAATGGGCGCGTAGGTGGCGCTTTTCTCGTCCTGCGGAGCCGGCGAAATGTCTCCGCGATCGAATCGCAGAAGCGACTCGGCGATCAGGTCCGCGCCGAGGGCGCTCATGCGCGCGGCCAGCTCCGGCGCGGTTTCGTCCGGTCCGATCGCAACCTCGCGTCGCAAAAGCGTTGGCCCGGTGTCCATTCCGGCGTCGATTTGCATGGTGGTGAGCCCGGTGGTGGTCTCGCCATTGGCGATGACCCAATGGATCGGCGCGGCGCCCCGATAACGGGGCAGCAAGGACGCGTGCAGGTTGAGCCAGCCGAGGCGGGGAATCGTTAAAAGCCTGGCGGGAATAATTTGACCATACGCAATGATCACGACGGCATCGGGCGCGACGCGTTTCAAAAACTCTTGCGCGGATTCCGACTTGATCGTTTCGGGTTGATAGACATGCAGGCCAATTTCGAGGGCCGCTCCTTTTACGGGCGAGCTGCTGACGTGCTGGCCGCGGCCGCGCGGGCGGTCGGGCTGCGTGATGACTGCATCCACGGAAAATTCGGGACGCTCCGCGAGCCGCCGGAGGGAGGGCACTGCAAATTCCGGCGTGCCACAAAAAACGATGCGCAGGGCAGCCATCGCGGCGATAGGAAATTACCACTCGCCGGTCTTCCGCAATTTGCGGATCCGGCGCTTGATCAAGTCTCTCTTGAGCATGCTGAGGTGCTGAAGAAATAGGATGCCGTCGAGATGGTCGATCTCGTGGCAAAAGGCGCGGGCGAGCAGCCCCTCGCCGCGCATTTCATAGATCTCGCCATTCACATTTTGCGCGCGCACGGTCACGTACGCCGGGCGCAGCACATTTCCGCGGAAACTGGGCAGCGAGAGGCACCCTTCCTCTTCGCGCTGGTCTCCCTCCACATGGATGATCTCGGGATTGGCAATCACCAGCCTGGCCTCGGGATTTTTCCCAAGGCTCACGTCAATCACGGCCAGCCGTTTCGACAGCCCGATTTGCGTCGCGGCGAGGCCCACGCCCTGTGCCACGTACATCGATTCAAACATGTCCTCGCAAAGCTTCACGAGTTCGTCGTCGAATTTCTCGACCGGTTTGGTCGGCGACTCCAGCACCGCGGCGCCGTATTTCGTAATGGGGTAAATCATCTCAGCATTTCACTCAATTCATTGAAGCCACAGATAAACACAGATGAACACAGATAAAAACTGATTTCGTTCTTGTTTTTTCTGATCTGTGTTCATCTGTGTTTATCTGTGGTTTCAAAACTCCTTCAACTGCCGCAAATATCCGTCGAAATTGCGGCGCATCTCTCCCAGCGAGTCGCCGCCGAATTTCTCTACCATCGCCTGCGCGAGCACCAGCGAAACCATGGCTTCGCCGGCAATTCCCCCCGCCGGGACGACGCACACGTCGGAACGCTCGTACGCGGCGGAAATGGGCTGCTTGGTCACCATGTCGACCGTGCCGAGCGGGGTACGCAGCGTGGAGATGGGCTTCAGGTATCCGCGCACGAGGACGTCCTGGCCGTTGGTGATGCCGCCCTCGAGCCCCCCGGCGCGGTTCGATGCGCGCGTGAATTGCTTGGCGGCCTTGTCGTATCCGATCTCGTCCATGACTTCGGAGCCGTAGGACGTGGCCGCCGCGATTCCCGCGCCAATCTCCACACCCTTCACGGCCTGGATCGACATCATGGCCTGCGCCAGCCGCCCGTCGAGTTTTTCGTCCCATTGCGCGTGAGAACCGAGGCCGGTGACAACATTGTGGGCGACAACCTCGAAAATGCCTCCGACCGTGTTCCCGGCGCGGTGCACGACGTCCACTTCATTCTTCATTTGGGCTTCCGTCCCGGCGTCCACGCAGCGCAAGGGGGAATCCAGATTTTCGCAGACGGCCTGAATCTCGCTCCAGGTGGCGGCCCGCGGCAGACGCGCCTTGCCGACGGCAACCACATGGCTCAGTACTTCGCATTCAAACTGGCGCAGCAGCAGCTTGGCAATTGTGCCTGCTGCCACGCGTGCGGCGGTTTCACGCGCCGACGCTCGCTCCAGGATGTACCGCGCATCATGGAGATTGAATTTCATGGAGCCGGCCAAGTCCGCATGCCCAGGGCGAGGCGCGGTCAACCGGCGCTCGGCGCTCTCGGAGTCCGGAAACTTTTCGACAGGCAGCGCCTTCTCCCAGTTGGCCCAGTCACGGTTCTCGAGACGCAGAGCGATGGGCGCGCCGATGGTCTGCCCGTGCCGCACGCCGGCCAGGAATTCGACGCGGTCTTTTTCGATTTTCTGGCGCCCGCCGCGGCCATAGCCCAGTTGACGGCGGTGCAGCTCTCGCTGCACGAATTCAAAGTCGATGGGCACACCCGCGGGCAAGCCGCTGATCCACGCAATCAGCGCCTGACCGTGCGATTCCCCCGCAGTGACAAAGCGAAACATGGAAGGTTCGACATTCTAACGGACCCTGCACGGCGCGTAAAGCGATGAAAGGTGTGGGTAGGACAGCCACTCTTGGCTGTCCCTGACAGTTCCTGCAAGGCGCAAAAGCGGACAGCCAGGAGTGGCTGTCCTACTAAAACCGATGCGAAACCAATTTTGCCCAACGATTCGTTTACCATGCTTGACGTCCCTTGCGGCGACCAGTACGCTGTTTCGGAACTCACCCGCGCTCGAGGGACACCCGACGGCGACCGATGGCGACCACCGACCCCAAACTCATTGAGCCCAATCCGTTTTCGTTGACCGGGGCTTTTTCAGATGGAGCAAAGCGGTGGGTCCTGCACGTGCAGGAATACTCGTTGCTGTCGGCCCAGTCGGTCGCCAGATTATTTAGCCCTCCCTACTACGTTTCCG
>JBGQJJ010000140.1:0-5347 GCA_041498955.1 Terriglobia bacterium | reverse complement strand
GATTCGGCGGCTATGGCAATGCCGCGATGATTGTATCTTCGATCTATCTGTTGGGCCTCGCAGCCGGCCCGTTTTTGCCGGAAACTCGCGGCAAACCTCTGCCTGAAAAGGTCTGACGGATTGCCAATCTCACCCCAACCCTGATGACTCGCAAACGGGAATTCCGAAAAAATGGCGAGGTTTCAATCCCGGCAAACGGAGAAGTCTTGGTACAATAAGAAGAGCAAGCCTCGAATGTGGGGCATTGTCTTGGTCTTTGGGAGAAAGTGAATTGGCTGCGACTCAGACCGAAACTCTTGTAGAAGTCGGACCGAAGGTTGTTTACAAAGTTTTGGCGGCGATCAGCGTGTGTCATCTTTTGAATGACATGTTGTCGTCGCTGCTCCCCGCGATTTATCCGTTGCTGAAGAGTTCCTTCCATCTCAATTTCGCGCAGGTCGGCCTGATTACGCTTACCTATCAAACGACGGCGTCGCTCCTGCAGCCGATGATCGGGTTCTACACGGACAAGAGACCCAGGCCGTTTTCTCTGCCCGTGGGAATGGGGTCGACGCTGATCGGGCTGCTCCTTTTGGCGGCCGCGCGCACGTTTCCCGCGCTGCTGGTGGCCGCGGCGCTGGTTGGGACCGGCTCCTCGGTGTTTCATCCGGAGTCTTCGCGGGTGGCGCGAATGGCGTCGGGCGGGCAACACGGTCTCGCGCAATCGATTTTTCAAGTGGGCGGCAATGCGGGGCTCTCCTTTGGCCCATTGCTGGCTGCATTCTTTGTGTTGCCAAGGGGGCAAAACAGTATCGCGTGGTTTTCGCTGGCGGCCCTGGCCGGCATGATTCTGCTGACGGGAGTGAGCGCGTGGGCCAAGAATCACGCGGCAGGTTGGAAGAAATTCAGCGCGAAGCACGATATTGACAAGCCGCCCGACTTGTCACCCGGAAGGATCACGGCGTCGATCGCGATTCTGATGGCGCTCTTATTTTCGAAGTTCGTCTACCTGGCAAGTCTTTCGAGTTACTACATATTTTATCTGATGAGCAAATTCCATTTGACCGTGGAAAGCGCGCAAATTCATCTGTTTGTTTTTCTGGGCGCGGTGGCGCTCGGCACGCTGATCGGCGGACCAGTCGGCGATCGAATCGGCCGCAAAAATGTGATCTGGTGCTCGATTCTTGGCGTACTCCCGTTCACCTTGCTTTTGCCGTACGCCACCCTGTTTTGGACTGAAATTCTCAGCGTGTTGATCGGCCTGATTCTGGCGTCGGCATTTTCGGTGATTGTGGTTTACGCGCAGGAACTGGTTCCGGGGAAAGTGGGAATGATCTCCGGCCTCTGCTTTGGATTCGCGTTCGGAATGGCGGGACTGGGCGCGGCAGTTATGGGCTGGCTCGCGGATTTGACCAGCATCAATTTCGTGTATCTGGTCTGTTCATATCTTCCTGCGGTGGGGTTGTTGGCGGCGTTCTTGCCGAATATCGAGCGGCCCAGGCTGCGGACGATCCATGAAGAGGCGATGTGGGATTAGCTTGGTTTCTCGCTAAAGTTTCAGAAACTGGCGCCCACTTAAGAACAAGCACGCAACGTGGCCGTTGAGTTGTAGCGCCGGCGTCTCGCCGGCATTTTTGCTCCGTGCGGGAATCAGAAAAATTGCCGGCGAGACGCCGGCGCTACGTAACTGCTTTGGCCATTTCCGCGGCGCGATGGATGGCGCGGCGAATTCGCGGATACGTTCCGCAGCGGCAGATATTTCCAGACATGGCTCGGTTGATGTCGTCGTCCGCGGGGGTGGGAGTTTTTTCGAGCAGGGCCACGGCGCTCATAATCTGTCCTGACTGGCAGTAGCCGCACTGCGGCACTTCGATTTCGAGCCACGCGCGCTGCACCGGATGATTCCGGTCCGGCGAGAGGCCCTCGATGGTGGTGACCTGTTTTCCCGCGGCGCGCGATACCGGGGTGCTGCAGGAGCGCACGGGCCGGCCATCCAGGTGGACTGTGCAGGCGCCACACTGCGCCACGCCGCAGCCATACTTCGTGCCGGTCAGGCCCAGGTGTTCGCGCAAGACCCAGAGCAGGGGTGTGGAGGGCTCAACATCCACCTTCACGCTGCGTTTATTTACCGTTAGAGAAATCACAGGAATAAGCCTCCATATTTCCGGCGGGCTCCAAGTAGAGCCCGCACCCCGGGAAAAATATTTTCGCGACTGCGCATCGACTTGCCTGCATTCCCATTTCTCCGCGCCTCAAGTTTTCAGCACCGCAAGCACGCGTTCCGGCAGAAACGGCGATTGCCGGAGGCGGCGCCCCGTCGCGGAAAAGAAAGCGTTCGCAACCGCCGGGCCCACGCCAATTCCTCCGAGGTCGCCGATCCCAACGGGATTGCGGGTCGAAGACACAATATGCGTGTGCACTTCCGGCGCCTCCGACATGCGCAGGACTTGATAGTCGTAGAAATTCGACTGTTGAACGGCGCCGTTCTTAAACGTAATGCGCTCCTTGAGCAGATTGCTCAAGGAGTGGATGACGGCGCTTTGCAACTGCGCATCCAGATTGCGCGGCGACACGGGAATGCCGACATCGGCCGCAATCCAGATTTCCGGCACGCGGATCACGCCGGTTTTGCGATCCACAGTGACGTGAGCGATCGTGCCGAGGTACGTCCCGGCGTTCGCGATAAACGACACGCCCCGGCCCGCCTTCTCGCCTTTCTTCCAACCCGCCATGCTAGCCACTGCACGGAGCACTTCCTGCTCGGCCGGCGCTTTTTGCAGCAGGCCGAGGCGCATCTCGACGGGGTCGATGCCCTTCGCGATCGCGATCTCGTCCACAAAGCTTTCCGCCGCGAATTGATTTACGGTCGAGCCAACGCCACGCACGGCCGACATGCGCACGCCGAGCTTGTGGCGCACGGCTTCGACGAGGATGTTGGAAAAATCGTAATCGGTCCTGATGCCCGTCGCGGAAATCCTCGGGAATTCCTTGCCCTTCTCGAAGCGAAGCGGATCGGTCATGGCCAGCGCTTCGTCCGCGACCAGGCGATGGTGATAGGCGATCAGCCGGCCATTGCTGTCTTCGGCCGCCTGCAAATACTGCGCCGTCATCGGTTTGAAACGTCCGAAACGCACGTCGGATTCGCGGCTCCAGATCACTTTCACCGGCTGTCCCAACTCTTTGGACACGAGGGCGGAGTCAACGGCCCAGTCGTGGTCCTGCGCCGATCGCCTGCCGAAACCGCCGCCCAGATAGGTTCGATGGAGCAGCACGTTCTCGGGAGCGATGCCGAGAGCCGCCGCAACGGAGCGCACACAGTGAGTCGGCGTCTGCGATCCGGCCCACACTTCCACGCTTTTCCCGCCGTCTTTCACCCAGGCGACGGAATTCAATGGCTCGAGTTGGGCGTGGTAGACAAATTCCGTGTGGTATTCGGCTTTGTATACTTTGGCCGCGCCGCTGAGCGCGGCAACAACGTCGCCCGTGTTCTGCACCTGCACTCCGGCTTTGCTGAGATCGCGAGCGATTGCCATCTGGTCTTCCATCGCGCGGTCGCTGTCGAACTCATCCTGGGCAATTTTACTCCAGGTAATTTTCAGTGCGCGCTCGGCGGCCAGCGCCGCTTCGTAGGTCCGCGCGGCGACAGCTACACGATCGGGCGGCAACTGCATCACCTTCAGCACGTCGCGCATTTTGGAAACTTCCGCATCGTTGACGGAAATCGGCGTAGCCCCAAGAACGGGAGCGCGGACTACGGTGGCATATACCATGTTTGGCAGCCGGACATCGATGCTGTAGGTTACCGAGCCGTCGGTCTTGCCCGGAACATCCACGCGCGGAATTTCGTGGCCGATCAGACGGAACTTACTCGGGTCCTTCAGATCATTTTCCGAAATGGCGGGCAACGTCGTTGGCAAAGTGGCGAAACCGGCGATCTCTCCATAGCTGAGGCGCTGTCCGCTCTTGGCGTGGATCACCATGCTCGGTTCCGTCGTGAGTTCCGACGCAGGAACGTTGAGATGGTTCGCGGCTATGTCAAGAAGCACGCGCCGCGCCTGCGCGCCATAGAGGCGCATGTTCTTGTAGTACGCCATCACCGCGGTGCTGGCCGCCGTGACCATCATGCCGAAGAAGAAAGACAGCGGGCTGCCGTAGATTGAATCGTCCGAAGGACTGAACTCGACGGACACTTTGTTCCAGTCCGCATCGAGTTCCTCGGCGAAAACGATCGCCAGCGCGGTCATCGTCCCCTGGCCCATTTCCGCCGCCGGCGCCATGATGGTGATCACGCCGTCCGGAGCAATGCGAACCCAAGGCAACTTCACGCCCGCGCCGGTTCCTTCTTTATCGATTTCCGTGGCTGCGCCCATGGCCGGCTTGAGATCGATACCAAAGACCAGGCCCAGCCCGCTCACGCCGACGCCGACGAGGAACTCACGACGCTTCATGGGAAAATCAGTCATGTTGCTGGCACCTCCGATGGCGTGGAAATCGCATGGAAACGAATATACGCCCGGCGCATTTCGTGTCAAGCCGGCATGAGTCAAGTCCAGAGATAATCTTGCCGCTCTGACGACCTAGTCTTGATATTTTTGGCGCAGGCGGGGAGTGAGCCGAAGCATGAGTTGCGCGCGCTCCACTTCATTCAGCCAATCGCCCAGGGTGGCGTCGAGTTCGTCTTTTTCAGGGGCGACAATCCCGGTCGGACAAAGCGGGCCGAGCTTGGCGCGGGCCAGGGCACGGTAACGGTTGATCGTGCGATCGCCTGCCGTGGAGCACCATTGGTTATCTTCGGACAAAATTAGTACGACGGGCACGCGGCTGCCGGCGTTGATGCGCAGCTCGGGGACCAATTCACTTTCCTTCGGCCGCTCGACAAAGCGCAAATCGATTTTTTGGGGATTGGCTTCGGCGATCCGGTAAATCAGCGGGCATTGTTGGACGCAATCGCCGCACCAGATGCCGCTGAAGATCAGAATTTTCATTTCGCGCACAAACCCAGCGACAAGCTGCTTCTGTGCGTCGGTCAGGTGGGCGGCGTCATAGACCTGGGTCCAGCGGCGTTGCTGTTCTTCGGTGCCGGTTTGGAGATAGCGGTCGTACGGAAGAGCCGATGCAAACTTATCCGCAAGGTAAGAAGCGTTTGTCATAATCAGTCGATTATACATTGCGCGGACCTAGCCGCCTTTTCTCACGAGGGGCAGACAGAGTGAGTGATTCAGGCTTTATGTTGGTCAGTTTTCTCTGCTGAATTGTTTTTTGGCTGTTTGGGGGGCTTTTGGTCGTTCCGAGTCCTGGTGGAAACGTTTTTCAGGCGGACCTCGACTGTTTTTGGGAGTGCGAGGCGAGGTTTTATTTTTGCATTTCG